>CALMOP010000052.1 GCA_937871775.1 uncultured Gemmatimonadota bacterium
GCCGGTTCCCCGCCGCCGGGGAGGCCTGGAAGGCGAACTGGCCGGAGCGGGACACGCCGACGTTCTGATCGCCGTTCAGGGAGGTCGAGAGCTTGTCGGCGATGGGCACCGCGGGGCCGGTCGCCTCCGCGCGCCGGGGGTCGAACGGCACCGCGGAAACCACGCCGGAAGGATCCGAGACCATCAGGAATCCCTGCTGGACGTAGCGCGGGTAGCCACCCGGAGTCGTGAGCCGCTTGATCTCGCCGGTGCGGCGGGTCAGCGCCGCCAGTCGAAGGCTCCCGTTGCCGAACACCGAGAACACCACCACCCGCCCGCCGGGCAGGATCTCCGGCCACAGGAACTGCTCCCCCGCACCGGGTTTCGCGACCGGGCTGGGCTTGCCGCCGGCAGCGGGAACCTGCATCAGGCCGGAGTCGCCGCTGAATATGATGGTGTCGCCCGCGGTCCAGGTCGCCCCGAAGGTCGCACCCGCGAGATCGCACAGCGCGGTGACCGGGCCGCCGGCCAGCGCCACCTTCACCAGCCGGTTCCCCTGCCGGAAGCCGATCGACTGTCCGTCATTCGAGAAGAAGGGGAGGATGCCGCCCTCGGACCCCGGGATGGGGACCGGGTCCAGCTGATCCAGTCCCCGGGTGTAAAGCCGCTGTCCGGTGGTGGCCTTGCCGACATAGATGATGCGTGAGCCGTCGGGCGAGAAGGCGATGGTCGATCCGTTGGCTCCGACCGGCTCGGTCCCGTGGGGGAGGACGATGCCGAAGCGCACCACCGGCGCAGGCAGACGGCTGGGGGCGGGGCCCAGCCAGCCCCACAATCCGGCCCCGATGGCGGCGGCCAGCGCTCCCCCGCCGGCGGTGACACTCCATTGCCGGATCCTGGCCGCCCTTCCGAGGGCCTGCGGCATGGCGCCGGTCACCGCCGGCATGAGGGGGATGCTGCCGGGATTGGCCAGCGCGCTGGCGAACAGCGCCGCGGAGGCGAAGCGATCGGCCGGCAGCTTCTCCAGCGCCATCCGGGTGACCGCTTCCAGCTGCGGGGGAACGGTGTGGCGCTGCAGGGTGAGGCTCCGGGGCGCCTCGGTCATTACCCGGGCGATAATGGCTTGCGCGGTGGGGCCGGTGAAGGGCGGCTCGCCACACAGCATCTCGTACAGCACGCAGCCCAGGGCGTACACGTCCGCCTTGGGGGTGATCTCCTTCTCGCCCATGGCCTGCTCGGGCGCCATGTAGTGCGGGGTGCCGAGCGACATGCCGGTCTCGGTCATCCGGCTGCTGCCGTCGGACCGGGAGGCGGCCAGCGCGATGCCGAAGTCCGCCACCAGGGCGTGGCCCCCGTGGAGCAGGATGTTCTCGGGCTTGATGTCCCGGTGGACCACGCCATGCTGGTGGGCGTACTGCAGCGCGTCGGCCACTTCGCGGGCGATCCGCACCGCGTCGTCCACCGGCAGCTGGTGCTCGCGGTTGAGGCGGTCCCGCAGCGACTCCCCCTCGATGAACGGCATGACGTAGTAGACCAGGCCATCGGCCTCGCCCGAGTCGTGCAGTGCCAGGATGTGGGGATGCTGCAGGTTGGCGGTGGTCTTGATCTCGTGCAGGAACCGGTCGGCGCCGAGGATGGCGCTGAGTTCGGGGCGGAGGACCTTCACCGCGACCTGGCGGTCGTGGCGGAGGTCCCGGGCCAGATACACCGTGGCCATGCCGCCCTGGCCCAGCTCCCGTTCCATGGTGTAGCGGTCGGCGAGGGCGGCGGTCAGGCGGTCGAGGGGGGTAGGCATGGGTCCAAGATGATGGGGAAGGGGGAACAGGGGAAGACCACGGGAAGACAGCGGGAAGACAGCGGGGAAACATCGGGCGGATATCGGTGTTCCCGATGTCTTCCCGTTGTCTCACCGTTTTCTCACCGATGTCTTCCCGTTGTCTTCCCGTTGACCTCCCCTTTCCCCAAAGCCAGGTCCGCGAAGATCCGGTTCAGGTCGAGTTCGATCGGACGGTCGAGGTGTGGCGAATCCCACCGGAGGAGCCCGGTAACCCGCTGGTCCGGGGGTGCTCCGGTCCGGGAGATCAGAACCGCCCGCTCCCTGAGATCCACCAGCCACACCTCCGGCACGCCCAGCGCGAGGTACGCGTCCCGCTTGAAGTCACGGTCGTAGACCCTTGAACCGGGGCTCAGCACTTCCACCGCCAGCCAGGTCTCCCGCAGCTCTTTCCATGAGGCGGTCAGCGGCCCCTCGGCCCGGAACACCATCACATCTGGCTGCAGTTGGGTGCGGGGTTCTCGCACCACCACGCCGGGCCCCACAACGTGGATCCCCGGATGCGACTCCAGCGCGCCTGTCAGCGCGCTGGCAAGGCGGGTAGCCACCAGCTGATGGCCCACGCCGGGAGACGGGGTCACCAGGAGGAGCCCGTCCAGCAGCTCGTAACGCTGCCCGTCGTCCGGGAAGCGCTCGAGGTCGGCCACGGTGTAGCGGGGGATGGTGAGGGCCATGGCCATAATCTGGGCTTCCTGGGGCAGGGGAGGCAACTCGGCATCCCCGACGGTAGCCGAGGAGTGGGTTGTTGCCGCCACCGGGCTCACCCAGCGAGTCGCCACGAAACGCGGCCGCGTCAGTCATTGCGAGGGGGCGAAGCGCGCGACTCACCCAGAGCCAGTCATTGCGAGGGGGCGAAGCGCGCGACTCACCCAGAGTCAGTCATTGCGAGGTGGCGAAGCGCGAGACTCACCCAGAGCCAGTCATTGCGAGGGGGCGAAGCCCCCGAAGCAATCCGGTGGGACGGGCGTCGTACTCTATGGTGCGCTCCTGACGGGATTGCTTCGCGGCCGCTGGCCGCTCGCAATGACTGCCGAGTTCTGGTAACCGTACCGCCGTACCGCCGTACCGCCCTACCGCCGTACCGCCGTACC
>CALMOP010000053.1 GCA_937871775.1 uncultured Gemmatimonadota bacterium
AGCTGGTCGGACGGCTTGGGAATGGTGCTGACCCGGGACGCGGACAGGGTGTGGAATGGTCAGCGGGTCAGCCGGTATCGGCTGACCCGGCGTTTCGTCCGGACCGAGAGGACGGTCCTGCCGGACTCAAGTCAGGTCACTGCCGAGCGGAACGAAACCGAGCAGGGAACGTTCGACTGGTCGGAGGAGCTGGGGCCGGTCCGCTGGGTGCGCAGTGTCCACGTGGAGGTCGGGATCCCGGCCGGCGGTCCGGTGCGTCAGTCGTTCCGTACCTCCATCGAGCAGGTGATCCGGACCGAGCGGGTCGGGACCGGCGGCTGCTGAGGTGCGTCCGACGGTGTGATTCAGGCTGGAAGCGCCCCGCCGGTGCTTCGCAGGGAAGGTGTGACCCCGCTTCGACGGGCAGCTTGGTGATGTGCCCTGCTCGATGCCGGCGACTCTGGACCGAGGGCGGGTTGGGCAGTACACTGCCACGAGAGGTTGCCCGCTTCCGGGGCGCCAATGGTGAACCAGGAAACCGGAGTGGATCAATACGATCGCTTGCGCTGGTCGGAGCAGTCATGCTGGGGTGCGCGTCCTCTGACGTGGCACCGGACAGCGTCCTTCGGAGCGGTACCATGACCTATCGCGCTACCACGCTGACCGGCGAGCCCCTCCTCACCGGAAGCCTTGTCATGAACCTGGATGACTCGCTGGTGACGGGAACCTGGTCGATCACCTGGGCGGCCGGGGCGGATACCTCAGTCGAAGTCGGGCCGCAGGTGGGCTCAGGGACCCTGGTCGGTCGACGGTCGGGCAACTCCCTGGTGTTGGACCTCAATCCTGGGTGGGCCGACAACAATGCCCTGCTGGTGGGAGAGTTGACGGTGAGTGGCGTGGCAGGGCGGTGGCAGTGGAACACCATCACCGGCCCGCGGACTGAAGGGCGCTTCACCGCGATGCCGTGAGCCCCTCAGGCCTCGCCGCTGGCCGCCGCGCCGAGGGGCTCCAGGCGCCGGTACTGGTAGCTGGGGGCGGCCGTGGTCTCCGTGAGCGCCTGCTCGATGAGTTGGTGGCGTGGCGACAGGGTGCAGACCGGGTCCACCGCGGCGGCATCCCCGGTGAGCGCAAACGCCTGGCAGCGGCAGCCGCCGAAATCCTGGGTCTTCCGGGGACAGCTGCGGCAGGGCTCCTGCATCCAGCTGTCGCCGCGGAAGGCATTGAAGATCGGCGACTGCTGCCAGATCCAGCCCAGGTCATGATCCCGCACGTTGACCAGCTCGAGGTGAGTGATCTGGGTCGCGCCGTGGCAGGGTAACGCCTTGCCATCGGGGGTGACCAGGATGTACACATTGCCCCAGCCGCCGTAGCAGGGCTTGGGGTACTGCTCGTAGTAGTCCGGCAGCACGTAGATGATCTGCATCTTCCCTTTGTGGCGCGCGATCGCCGCTGCGGCGATGTCCCGGCTGCGCTCCACCTGGGTCCGGGTCGGCATCAGCAGATGGCGATTCTTGAGGGCCCACCCGTAGTACTGGGTATTGGCCAGCTCGAGGCGGTCCGCCCCCAGTCCCGCCGCCATCTCGATGATCTCCTCCAGCCGATCCAGATTGCCCCGGTGCAGGACCACATTCA
>CALMOP010000054.1 GCA_937871775.1 uncultured Gemmatimonadota bacterium
CGGATGAGCTTCTCGCCCCGCCAGGCCGACGTCCTGATCTGCGCCGGCCGGCTGCCCTTCAAGCTGGCGCCGGTGATCCGCAAGATCTGGGATCAGATGCCGCAGCCCAAGTGGGCCATCTCGATGGGCGCCTGCGCCAGCTCCGGTGGCATCTTCGATACCTACACCATGGTGCAGGGGATCGATACCATCATCCCGGTCGATGTCTATGTCCCCGGCTGCCCGCCCCGGCCCGAGGGGCTGATGTACGGGATCATGCTGCTCCAGAAGAAGATCAAGGGCGAGACCTTCCGTGACCGGGGTCTGCGCCAGGAACACCTGGTCGGCCCGGACGGGCTGTTTGTGCCGGCGCCGCGGATCGACGAGATCTCCGAGCCCTTCGGGAACAGCATCCACCAGACGAGGTCGGCGTGAGCGGGGCCGCCCCGGCTCTGGACCCCGGGAGCGCCGTCTCCCCTTCGGTGGCGGCCCTCCGGTCGCGCTTCCCCGGGGCGATCCGCCGCCATCAGGTCTCCTGCGGCGATACCATGGTGTACGTCGCCCCGGAGCGGGCCCACCAGATCCTGACCTGGCTCCGCGACGACCCCGGTCAGCGGTTTGACTACCTCACCGACATCACGGCCGTGGAATACCGGGACCGGGAGCGGGCCCTGGAGGTGGTGTGGCAGCTGCGATCGCTGGCCCGCAAGGCGGACCTGCGGCTCAAGGTGGAACTGGACCGCGGGTCGCGGCTGGAAGTCGACTCGGTGTACGATCTCTGGAAGGGCGCGGACTGGCTGGAGCGCGAGACCTTCGACATGTTCGGCATCAGGTTCCGGGGCCATCCGGATCTGCGCCGCATCCTGATGTGGGAGACCTACGCCGAAGGATTCCCGCTCCGCAAGGACTTCCCGCTCCGGGGTCACTTCAGCCGCGCCGAGCAGACCCGGCAGGCCCTGGCCGCCAATCCCGAGGCCCACTACTCGCTGGAAGAGCTGTCGATCGCGGCGGCCTATGAGGAACTGCCGGCCGACATGAAGGAACGCCTGGCCCGTGGCGAACGGGGCGCGGTGTCATGAGTACCCGGACCCTGGAGGTCGAGCTCGGCACGCCGGGCCTGGATCCCGCCGGGCGCCCGATCACGGTGCCGCTCGGCGTGCCGGCCTACCAGCCTCCCCAGGACGACATGGGGAGCGAGCACATGCTCATCAACATCGGGCCCCAGCACCCGGCCACTCATGGCGTGCTGCGGCTGGTGATCGAGCTGGACGGAGAGACGGTGATCCGGGTGGTGCCCCATATCGGGTACCTGCACTCCGGGTTCGAAAAGCTGGGGGAATACCGGCACTACAACCAGATCGTGCCGCTCACCGATCGGACCGACTACCTGAGTCCGATGGCGAACAACGTCTGCCTCGCGCTCGCCGCCGAAAAGCTCATGGGGATCGAGATCACCGAGCGGTGCCAGGTGCTGCGGGTGATCGCCTGCGAGATCAGCCGCATCATTTCCCACCTGGTGTGGCTGGGGACCACCGGCATCGACCTGGGGGCCTTCACCCCGTTCCTGTGGTGCTTCTATCAGCGGGAGCGGCTGTACAACCTGCAGGAAGCCTGGACCGGGGCCCGGCTGACTACCAGCCTCACCCGGATCGGTGGCCTCATGGCCGACGTGCCCGAGGGCTTTGACGTTGGCCTCCGGGAGTTCTGCCGCACCTTTCCGAAGACCCTGGACGAAGTCGACGCCATGTTCACCCGGAACGCCATCTGGTGCGGCCGCACCCAGGGGGTGGGGGTGATCGGCGGACCCGAGGCGATCAACTACTCGCTGTCGGGCCCCATGCTGCGTGCCAGCGGGGTCGACTACGACGTGCGCAAGGACCGGCCCTATCTCGGGTACCAGGACTACAGCTTCGATGTCCCGGTCGGCGAACACGGCGACGTCTATGATCGCTACCGGGTCCGGCTGGAGGAGATGTACCAGTCCACCCGGATCCTGGAACAGGCGCTGGACCGCCTCGACCGGCTCGCCGGGGCCCCGATCAATGTGGCCGATCCCCGCCTGATCCTGCCGTCCAAGTCGCGCGCGATGAGCGACATGGAAGCGATGATCTTCCACTTCAAGCAGGTCATGGAAGGCGTCAAGGCGCCGGTCGGCGAGGCCTACCTCGGCATCGAGAATCCCAAGGGCGAACTGGGCTACTACTTCGTCTCTGACGGCACGGCCAAGCCGGTGCGCTGGCGGATCCGGCCTCCCAGCTTCCTCAACCTTGCCTGCCTGCCGCGCCTCTGCGAGGGCGTGCTGCTGTCCGACGTGATCGCCATCAACGCCTCGATCGACATCGTCATGGGAGAGATCGACCGATGAGCGGCACCGCCACCCCCGGAGCGGTGCACCACCAGCCCTACCGGCCGGTCTTCGTCGGCGAGGGCCGCACCGCCCTCGAGGCGCTGTTCCCCCACTATCCCACCCGGCAGGCCTGTCTGCTCCCGGCCCTGTGGCTGGTGCAGGAGGCCCGGGGCTGGATCGCCCCCGAGGCCATCGGGGAGGTCGCCACGGTGCTGGGGTTGACGCCGGCCTACGTGCGGGGCGTGGTGACGTTTTACACCATGTACCACACCCACCCGGTCGGGCGCCACTTCATCCAGGTGTGCACCACGACACCCTGCAGCATCTGCGGCGCCGAGGAGGTTGTGCGGGCCCTGCTGCAGCATACCGGGTGTGGCGAGTTGGGGGCGACCAGTCCGGACGGTCGCTTCACGGTGATCGAAGTGGAGTGTCTCGGGGCCTGTGGTTTCGCCACTCCGCTGCTCATCGACGATGATTTCATCGAAGGGGTCACCCCGGAACGGGTCGCGGGCATCCTGCAGGGGTACAAATAGTGGGCTATCCCCATCCGAGTCACCCCCTGGAGCGCCCGCTGCTGTCCCGGCATTTCGGAGACGCCGGCGCCCGCAGCTTCGACGGCTGGGTCAAGCGGGGCGGATACCAGGGCCTGAAGAAGGCCCTGGGCATGACCCGGGCCCAGGTCATCGAAGAGGTGACCAACTCCGGGCTCCGGGGCCGGGGCGGGGCGGGGTTCCCCACCGGCCTCAAGTGGTCGTTCATGCCCAGGGAAGTCACCCGGCCGCACTACCTGGTCTGCAACGCGGACGAATCGGAGCCCGGCACGTTCAAGGATCGGGAGATCATCCGCTGGACCCCCCACCAGCTGCTCGAGGGCTGCGTGGTGGCGGCCCACGCCATCGGCGCCGAGCGCATCTACATCTATATCCGGGGCGAGTTCACCACCGAGTATCGGATCCTCAAGACCGCGGTGGCCGAGGCCTACCACGGCGGGGTGCTCGGGGCCAACGTGTTCGGCAGCGGGCAGCGGATCGATGTGGTGGTGCACCGGGGGGCGGGCGCCTACATCTGCGGCGAAGAGACCGCGATGATGAACTCGCTCGAGGGCCGTCGAGGCAATCCCCGCATCAAGCCGCCATTCCCCGCCCAGGCCGGGCTGTGGGCCTGCCCCACCACGGTCAACAACGTCGAGACCCTGGCGGCCGCCGCGCACATCGTGCGCGAGGGCGCGGCCTGGCACAAGGCCCTGTGCCGGGGCAACCCCAGGAGCACCGGCACCAAGCTGTTCTCGGTGTGCGGTCACGTGCAGCGCCCGGGGAACTATGAGGTGGTGATGGGCACCCCGATGAAGGACCTGATCTTCGAGATGTGCGGGGGCATGCCCATGGGGCGGCGCCTGAAAGCGGTGATTCCCGGAGGCTCCTCGGTGCCGATCATGAACGCGGCCGAAGTCGAGGATTGCCTGCTCGACTATGAGGGCATCGTCGCCAGGGGCTCCATGCTGGGCTCGGGTGGCATGATCGTGATGGATGACTCCACCGACCTGGTCTATCAGGTGATGCGGCTGGCCCGGTTCTACGCTCACGAGTCCTGCGCCCAGTGCACCCAGTGCCGGGAAGGGACCGCCTGGACCGTCAGGATCCTGGAGCGGATCCTGGCCGGAAAGGGCCGGCGCGAGGACCTCGACCTGCTGCTGGACCTGGCCGACAACATGACCGGCAAGACCATCTGCGTCCTCAGCGATTCCTGCGCCGCCCCGGTGGTCAGCGCCATCCGGAAGTTTCCGGAAGAGTTCGAGGCCTATCTCAGTCGCTCCCGTGCGCCGGTCACGGTGGCGGTATAGGCAGCCGTCAGCCCCTGGCCGGTGGCCGTCTTGCCCTCCCGTCGGGAGCGGCGACGGCGGCGGCCGGCGACTGATGGCCCACGGCAACAGCCAACGGCGATATACATGACCCAGGATCTCGTCAGCGTCACCATTGACGGTGTCACCCTGCAGGTGCCCAAGGGCACCAGCATCATCGAGGCGGCCAAGCAGGCCGGGGTCCTGGTGCCCCACTACTGCTACCACCCCGCGCTGCCGTCCCCGGCGGTCTGCCGGATGTGCCTGGTGGAGGTGGAGAAAGCGCCCAAGCTGATGCCCGCCTGTGTGACCACCGTGGTCGAGGGCCAGGTGGTGCACACCGACAGCGCCGAGGCGCGCCGGGCCCGCACCGCGGTACTCGAATTCCTGCTGATCAACCATCCGCTCGACTGCCCGATCTGCGATCAGGCCGGGGAGTGCGAGCTGCAGGACTACGTGTTCCAGGAAGGGCGGGGCGGGTCCCGCTACGGGGACTACGCCAAGCGCTACAACCCGGTCGAGGAATTCGGCCCCGACGTGCTGTACGTGCCCAACCGTTGCATCCTGTGTACCCGCTGCGTGCGCTTCATGGAGGACGTAGCCGGCAGCCCGGTACTGAACGTCTCGGAACGGGGTGACCGCGCCTACATCGGGATCGATCCGGGCCAGCTGCTGGATCACCCGTGGGCCGGCAACGTGGTCGACCTGTGCCCGGTGGGCTCGCTGATTTCCCGGGATTTCCTGCACAAGGCCCGGGCCTGGGAGCTGGACAAGACCGCCAGTGTCTGCAGTGGCTGTTCTCAGGGCTGCAACACCATGATCGACACCCGGGACAACACCGTGGTCCGGCTCCGTCCCCGTCCCAACCTCGAGGTCAACCGCCACTTCATGTGCGACCACGGGCGGATGCACTACCGCTGGATGAACCGGGGCGACCGGATCGAGGCGCCGCTGGTCCGGGAGGGTGAGCGCCATCACGCCACCGATTGGGACCACGCGCTGCAACGGCTGGGTGCGCTGCTGGGGTCTGCTCGGCGGGTGGTCCTGCTCGCCTCCGGCGCCGCGTCGGTCGAGTCGCTCGGGCTGCTCCGGCGGGCGACGCGCAAGGCTACGGTGACCGCGGCAGTGCAGATCCCCATGGCGGAGGACCCGGATCAGCCGCTTGCCGGCGTGCCCAACCTGGCGCTGCGCCGCGAACGGGCTCCGAATGGTGCTGGGGCCCGGTTGCTGGGATACACTGCCGGGTGGGACGAGGCGCTGAACGCCGCGGCCGCCGCGGAAGTGGTGGTGCTGCTGGATGTGGCGTTGACCGAAGCGGAGGCCCGACAGGTCGGGGCGACCGCGCATCTGATCCTGATGGGCACCCATGAGGGTCAGGTCCTGGGGTCGGCGGAGCTGGTGCTGCCGGTGACCAACACCGCGGAAGAGGGTGGCTGCTTCGTGAACCGGGATGCTCGGGTCCAGCGCTATCAGCAGGCCCGCCAGGCCCCCGGCATGGCGCGGCCGGCCTGGTGGGTGGCCGCAGGGGCTGGCGGTGGTGACGCGGCCACGGCGGCGGAGGCCTTCGACCTGGTGGCGCGGGATGTCGCGGCCCTGGCCGGGCTGCGCCATGCCGACCTCGGGCTGACCGGTCGGATCGCCGGCGCCGCCGCGCCCGCAGGGGCAGGGGCCTGAGATGACACCGGAGCTCAAGGGGTTCATCCTGCTGGCGGCGATCAAGCTGATCGTGGTGTTCACCATCACGCTGGTCGGCGTGGCGCTGCTGACCCTGATGGAGCGCAAGGTCTCGGCCTGGATGCAGTATCGCCGTGGCCCCAACCGGGTTGGCTATGCCGGATTGCTGCAGCCCGCCGCCGATGGGGTGAAGAACATCATTAAGGAAGAGACCCTGCCGGGTGAAGCCAATCGGGTGCTGTTCACGCTGGCGCCGACCCTCGCGTTCATCCCGGCAATGATCCTGGGCGCGGTGATTCCCTGGGCAGCACCGCTGCCGGTTCAATTCGACTTCACCCTGCCGCTCGTCGGACGCTTCGCCTACGGCGGGATGCTGCCCATGGCGGTGGCCGACCTGCCGGTCGGGTTCCTGTTCGTGCTCGCCATCAGCTCGATGGGAGTCTACGGCATCGCGCTCGCGGGCTGGAGTTCCAACAGCAAGTACGCCCTGCTCGGCGGGCTGCGGGCCAGCGCCCAGATGATCTCCTACGAGGTCGCCATGGGGCTGTCGCTGGTGCCGGTGCTGCTGCTCACCGGGGATGTCTCCTTCGGGGCCATCATCCAGGCCCAGCAGCAGCAGGGCTGGTTCGTGTTCCCGCTGTTCCTCTCCTTCTTCATCTTCCTGGTTTCCGGGTTCGCCGAGACCAACCGGCTGCCGTTTGACCTGCCGGAGGCGGAGTCGGAGCTGATTGCCGGCTACCATACCGAATA
>CALMOP010000055.1 GCA_937871775.1 uncultured Gemmatimonadota bacterium
CACGGGTCTCGTCGTAGAACGCGGTCTGGACCCGAACTGGCCCATGCCGGAGCAGTCGATTCCGTCGGTGCCACGCCGGATGCAAACGGGGCCGGGACCTCGGAGCCCGGACGGCACGGGTCTCGTCGTAGAACGCGGTCTGGACCCGAACTGGCCCATGCCGGAGCAGCCGATTCCGTCGGTGCCACGCCGGATGCAAACGGGGCCGGGACCTCGGAGCCCGGCCAACGAGCGTATCACAAGCCCGCTGACCCCAGAGGAGGCGGCAGCCATGAAGCAGTTCCCGAATCTGACGGAGGCACAAGTCCGCGGCAAGAGGTTTGGCTCGCAGGCGCTGGTGCCGCCGCCTCGGGAGGTTCGGGCTCCCCAACCCAAGGCGCCGAGACCAAACACCGAGGCCGATGCCGCCGCCCCCAGCCCACCCAACACGCCGAGACCCACCATGGCTGTCCCCGGCGGACGGCGCACGGTGAGTGGCGTTGACAGGGACATCAAGCAGGGGATTCGCCCGGATGTGGCGGAAAGGGTGACCCCAGACGTTGTGCTGGAGGCGGGCCGCATTCTGTTTGAGAAGGGCATGAGCCGGGACGAAATCCGTGCCGCGCTGGCAGATCCGGGGATGCCACCCACGGGTGATCCCGCGTGGGCAGCAGCGTCTGAGGAACAAGCCAAGAGCTGGGCCTCCTCGATCGAGCGGAGGGCCCGGAAGGTCGTGAGTGAGTACCGGGATCGCCAGCATCCGCGGTCAGCGTCGGAACTCTGGGCCCAGCGACATCCCTCGAGCGTGAAAGCACTCCAGAGATACTTGCAGCAGAAAGGCAAGCAACCATGATCTACATCGACCGCCATATTGGTGGTCGGCGTCACGTCGCCGATTCCCGTGACTGGGCCTACCGCATGGCCCCGCACACCAAGCCGCTGGGTTGCTTCGGGCGCGTGGTCGTCCCCGTCATAGGCCATTCATGGCCCATCGGGCCGATACTGGATCAGGGCGCGACCCCGCAGTGTGTGGCCTATGCGTGGGCCGACTGGCTGTCCTGCCAGCCCATCACGACCCTGGTGGATACCCCCTCCTATGAGGACTGGTTCTACCGTGCGGCGCAGGTCGTGGATGAGTGGCCGGGAACCGACTATGACGGGACCAGTGTCCGGGCCGGCGCCAAGATCATGCAGCAGCAGGGGCATATCGGTGGCTATGTCTGGGCGTCCAGTGAGCCGGAAATCTGGAACTACATCTCCAGTAGCGGGCCCGTGGTCATGGGCAGCAACTGGTACAGCGGCATGTTCGCCCCGGACCCCGGCGGGTATCTGAACCTGACGGGCCCGGTGGTCGGCGGGCACGCTTACCTGCTCTATGAAAGCAAAGGGGATTACGCCATGCAGAACAGTTGGGGCGCCGACTGGGGCCTGACCGGCACCGCCCGGCTCCGGCGCAGTGACGTGGCGCGGCTGCTGGGTGAGGATGGCGAGGCGTGTGCCGGACTGGAGCTGGGGCTGTGAAAGAGATCACCATGACGCCGAACCAGTGCCGCTGGATGGCCTCCAGTCTGGCGGGCGGGTGTTTCGCGGCCCTGGCCACGAGTGCGTTTGCCCCGGAGATCACGGCGGCGGGTCGCGGACTGGGGCTGGGACTGGCCCTGGCCGCTGGGCTGCTGGCCGTCTACTGGGTGCGGCAGATCCCATGACCACCAACGGCGGCAGGGGCCCCACATGGGCCTGGATCTCGATCGGGGCCATCGGGCTGGTGGGCACCCTGGGGGCTGCTCTCTGGCACGGCATGGACGGGCAGGTGGCGGACCACGAGACACGGATCCGGGTACTGGAACAGACCAGCGATGCCGTGGGGCGGATCGAGCAGAAACTGGACCGGGTACTGGCGCATGACACGCTTCCGTAAGAGTCTCGGCCATCTCCAGCGCATTCCCCCTGACCGATTCCGGCGGAAACTCCAGAAGACGGCAATGGGCGTCTTTGTGGCCGGCATCTCCATTCTGGCGACCGCACGCTGGGGGGCCCCGTGGTATGCGGCGGCGGGCGGGTGCCTGCTGGCGGCCACGATCTGGAGCGGGGAAATCGTGCTGGCGCCGTTGCAGATGCTGGCCGCGGTCGCGGCGGATCTGCTGGGGAAAACCAAGGGTGGGACCGATGACAGAAGCTGAAGCCTACACATGGGCCGCCGGGTTCCTTTTGAAGGGCGACACCGCCAAACCGGGTCGCCAGAAACTGTGGTATGGCGAGCAAGGCCGGCATGACGCCAGCCCAGCGGACCCCCATGATACCTTAAACGGTATCACGCAGGAGGCCTACGACGCCGCCGGATTCAGCGGCTCGGTGTTTGGCATGACTCCTGCACAACAGGGAGACATCTATCACGACTACTGGCAGCGGTCATGGGCTAACGAGATAGCCCTGAAGGGGTTATCGAAACTGGCCCTGTGCCATTACGCGACCGCCTTCAATGCCGGATACCGTCAGGCTGGGGAGCTTTTGCAGCGGTCCGCCGGTATGCGGGGGGCCGACCTTGACGGAATCGTGGGGCGCCATACCTTACAGGCAGTGGCAGCAGCACCAGAGCGGGAGCAGTTGGTCAAATACACGGGGGCCCTGGTGCATCGCTACCGGCGGATTGCCGAGTTGCACCCGTCCAAGGCCCCGAACCTGCGGGGCTGGATGCTCCGGGTGGAGGCCATCCAGCGGGAAGTGGGGTTATGATGCCCGGCTTTGTGGCAGTGGATGCGGACGGCCAGTATCTGGGTCTCATCTATGCCCCCAACGGGGAGGGCGCGGTGCACATGATCCCGCGGGCGGTCCGCGTGGTCCCGGAAGCGGAATGGCGCCAGCAGCACCCCAAGTGGTCCCGAACGATCCCGAAACGGAAGGGCAGCACCCCGCCACCGGAGCGGGCCGGAGGTCCAGCAGGTTCACCCTAGGGTAGGAGGTTTCCGATGGGCTTCATCCAGAGCATCCTGAGCGCGCTTGGGCCGGAGTTGTCGGCTGCCGTGGCGTCAGGCATCGTGTACTTCGCTAACAAGGTCACCGGCATCATTGCCGGCTGGTCGGACTGGGCCAAGCGGGCGGCCTACGTCGTGCTCACCACGGGCATCGGGTGGGTCGGGTCGCACTTCGGCCTGGATGTGTCGGGGCCGGCAGCGTTCGGCGCCGCCCTCGTGGCGCTGGTCCTGTTCCATATCGGGGCCGCGACCAAGGCGTAAAGTCAGGCCCCCCCATGCGAGGGGGGCAGATCGGGAGGCAAGCGTACCGCTCAAGTCGTTTGCCGAGATCGCGCCGGGTGCAAATCCCGGCCCCGGTCGTGGGTTGGTGGTCT
>CALMOP010000056.1 GCA_937871775.1 uncultured Gemmatimonadota bacterium
CGGCCAGCGCCGGTGCCCCGGCCGTCAGCGCGACGGCCAGCAAGGCCAACGGCAACAGCAGCTGCAGGAAGTAGTGGAGAAAGAAGCGGCCGCTGGCGGCAGTCCCAACCAGCGAGGCCAGCACCAGGGCCAGCAGGGCTTCCCGTTCGGGTTCCCGATCGATCCAGCGTTCCCGAGCCGTGAGTGTCTCCCAGGTACCGAGGACGAGGGGCCCGGTGCATAACAGGAACAGGCCCCCCCGCATCTCCAGCCGCTGCCAGAAGACCGCGTCCAGGGGCCCGTGCGGCACATCATGATCCCGCACCACCCAGTACCACGCCTCGGCGAGGATCCCGTGTGACGCCAGCACCGCCGCCGTCAGGCCCAGCACAGCCGCGAACCCCACACCGACCAGCACCGCGGCCTGCCAACCATCCCGCACGGACCATCCGCCGCTGCGACGATGACCTCGACTGAGGGCATACACCCCCAGCGGCAGCAGTCCGATGCCGGCTGGCTGCTTCAGCAGAAACGCGAGTCCGACGAGTGCCCCAGCCAACAGCGGCTCGCGGCGCGCGCCGGACTCGGCCCAAAGCAGCACCAGCACGGCCGCCGCCAGGGGCAGATTCATCAGTAGCTCGCCGCTGAACGCGAGATTGCTCAGCGTGAGGATGGGCTGGAACGCGCCGTAGAGGAGTGCGGCCAGCACCCCCGCGCGCGCGTCGAACAGCCGGCGGCCGAGCAGGAACAGGACGCCCATGGTGGCCAGGGTCCAGGCCACCGCCAGGAGGTGCACCGCGACCCAGTTGGGGAAGCCCGCCACCCGGAAGACCGCCCAGTAGACGGCGTAGAGGAGGGGGGGCTTCCGGTCGACCGCGTCGCGGTAGGGCAGTCCGCCGTGGAGCATTTCGTTGGCCACGACGGCGTAGTAGACCTCGTCGTCAATGGCGCGGCGGTGAAGCACCGCGGGCAGGCGCGTGAGCAGCACCACCGCTACGATGCCCAGCAACCAGCCTGGCTTCACCCGACCGCTGGGCCGGGTCACCGCGGCGTCGGGTGGCAGGGCCGTGGCAGGGGAGCGGTGGCCAACGCTGCTGAGGCGGCCGGCCTCGGGCCAGCTCCACGGCACCGGTCCGAGGCGCCGGAACGCCGCACCGAGGCCCCCAGGTGGGGGCGGCGACGGTCGGTCGGATTCAGTAGCGGCCGAGGTAGTTGCGGATCTCCCATTCGGTGACCTCGCGGTTGAACTGCGCCACCTCCTCCCGCTTGGCCTCCAGGAAGCGTTCGGTAAGGTGCTCACCGAGGGCCCGCTTGATCACGTCGTCCTTCTCGAATCGGTCGAGTGCCTCGTGCAGGTCGCGGGGCAGGTCGTCGATCTGGTATTTGCGGCGGTCGCGGTAGCTCATGCGGAAGATGTTGCGGTTGACGGGCTCCCGGCAATCCAGTCGTTGTTCGACGCCATCGAGTCCGGCCGCCAGCTGCACGGTCAGGGACAGGTAGGGATTGGCGGACGGGTCCGGCATCCGCAGTTCGCAGCGGGTCCCTTCGCCGCGCCGCTCGGGGATGCGCACCAGGGGGGATCGGTTGCGCATGCTCCAGGCGACATTGACCGGCGCCTCATAGCCCGGTACCAGGCGTTTGTAGCTGTTGATGAGCGGATTGGTGATGGCGCAGAACCCGCGCGCGTGCTGCAGCAGACCCTCGACATACGACAGCGCCACCGCCGAGAGCTGGTGTTCGGTCTTGGGGTTGAAGAAGGCATTGTCCTTGCCACGGAACAGGCTCTGGTGGGTGTGCATCCCGCTCCCGGCCTGCCCGATGATCGGCTTGGGCATGAAGGAAGCCGCGAACCCGTGGCGGTTGGCAAGACTGCGGACCACGAACTTGAAAGTCGCGATGTTGTCGGCGGTCGTCAGGGCATCGGCGTAGCGGAAGTCGACCTCATGCTGGCCGGGGGCGACTTCGTGGTGGGCGGCCTCCACCTCGAACCCCATGAACTCCAGGTCCCGCACGATCAGCCGCCGCAGCTCCTCGCCCTGGTCCACCGGGGTCAGGTCGAAGTAGCTCCCGGCATCGTGGGTACTGGTCGACGGATTGCCCTGGGCGTCCCGCTCGAACAGGAAGAATTCGACCTCACAGCCGGCCTGCATGCTGAAGCCCAGCTGCCCCGCCCGTTCGATCTGGCGCTTGAGGGTCAGGCGGGGGCACCCCTCGAACGGCTGGTGCCCGGGGGTGTAGATGTCACACAGCAGCCGGGCCACCCGGCCGCCCTCGTCATCGGTCGGCAGGATCCGGAAGGTGGCGAGATCGGGGACCAGGAGCATGTCGCTCTCCTCGATCCGCACGAAGCCCTCGATGGAGGACCCATCGAACATGATCTCGCCATCAAGAGCCTTGCCGAACTGACTCTTGGGGACCTCCACGTTCTTGTTGACGCCCAGGATGTCGGTAAACTGGAGCCGGAGGAAGTCGACCTGAAACTGCTCCGCCAGCTTCAGCAGCTGGGCCTTGGTGATGCCGGCCAGCTGGCGGGGGAAGTCGGTCAGCGGGGGACGGGAGGTCATGACGACTCTTCTCGAAGGGCCCAGGGGGAGGGCCCAGGGCCCTGTGACACACCGACGTTCCGGGCCCTGGGCACCGGGCCCCGACTCGCTATCCGAGGCTCTCGAGAATCTTCCAGAGCTCGATAGGACTGAATTCGTTGAACCGCTCGTTGATGTCCCGCTCACTCCATTCCCGGAAGATCCAGCCGGTGCTCTTGTGGCGGGTCCCCTCGACGAAATGCAGCCGCCCCTGGGCCAGTTGCCCGACGACTCGCGTCTCCAGATACACGCTCCAACGGGTCTGGCTGCGGGCCAGATCGCCGAGGTGACGGGCAAGCGGTGCGTCGGGCAGGGCGACTGGCGGTGGCTGTTCGGGCTGGGCCATGGATCCTCCCGGATGCCATGGACGGTAACCGATGGCAGGGGGTGAGGACAAGCTGCCGCGAGGCTGGAGGATGGGGCCCCGGTCGGAAGGGCCGCGGCCGGGAGCCGGTCAAGGCACCGGACCACCGTTTCCCCGACCTGACCGGGAGTCTAGATTGCGGCCATGGACCATCAAATCAGATGCATCGCCTGCCAGTCCCCACTCGACCCCGAGGCCCGCTACTGTCACCGCTGCGGCCGTGCCGTCACCGCCGGGGGCGCCGCGGAGATGGTCCCGTGGATCGTGGCCTGGGCGGTCGTGCTCCTGGCGCTCGGCGGCATCGGGTACTTCCTGCTAACCAAGGATGCCGCCGCGGCCCGGCCGGACATGGCCAACGTGGGATCGGGCGGGGCGAATCAGACCCCCGGGGCCCCGCCGGACATCAGCCAGATGACCCCGGAACAGCGCTTCCTCAGGCTCCACAACCGCATCATGACCGCGGCCCAGCAGGGGGACACCGCCGCCGCGCTTCGGTTTGCCCCCATGGCCATCGGCGCCTACGGCATGCTGGACCGATACGACGCCGACCTCCGGTTCCACGCCGGCGAGGTTCTGATCATCCGGAAGGACTATCCGGCGGCCGCGGCCCTCGCCGACACAATTCAGATGGACGCCAAGGATCACTTGCTGGGGGACATGCTGCGGGCCGACGCGGCCCGGGCCAGGGGTGATCAGGCCGCCTATCAGCGGGCCCGCAAGGCGTTTCTCGCCCACTACGACCAGCAGCTGGCCAGCGGCCGCCCGGAGTACCAGGAGCACCGGGCCATGCTGGAAGCGTTCAAGCAGGCTGGGAAGTAGGGTCGGTCGTGGTGCGTAGTGGGTGATGCGTGATGCGTGATTCATGGCGAGTGACACCTTGGCTTTGGTTCGATCTCGGTATCTGGCGTTCGCCACTCTGGTACGCGGAGACATTCACCACGCACCACGCACCACGCAGTCCTTCCCGCAGAAACCTGGAGC
>CALMOP010000057.1 GCA_937871775.1 uncultured Gemmatimonadota bacterium
CCACGAGGTTGGAGCGGCTGCCCGGCCAAGGTCCCTCGCGCACCACGGCGTCGATGCCCCGATTGCGCGCAGAGGAGATCCCCGGCTTCTGCTCGATCAGGTACATGAGGGGGAAGGGGAACCCTGTGGAAATCGCCTCGCAGATCCCACGGGCCGGACCCGACGGATCGTTATCAACAACCACGACAGAGATCTCAGGCATGGTCCCGCTCGGGAACACCAGCCGCGTGAGGCCATCGAGCAGCGCCCTCAGTCCATCGGGCCTGCGGTAGGTAGCGATGCAAATGCCGACCTTCAAGACGAGTGGTCCCTGTCGAGCCCGATGAGTGACGACATCATCAGGCTGCACCTCGCCCCCGCACCACCGCCAGCGGAGTTCGCGCGAGAATGGCCATATCCACCCACAGTGACCAGTGATCGATGTATTCGAGGTCCATGGCGATCCACTGATCGAAACCCACGCTGCTGCGCCCGCCAACCTGCCACAGACACGTCAGCCCCGGCCGCATGCTGAACCGCCGCATGAGCCAGGGCTCGGAGAACCGGACAACGTCCCGGACGGGAAGCGGCCTCGGCCCCACCAGCGACATCTCGCCGGTAACCACGTGCCACAGTTGCGGCAGCTCGTCCAGCGAGCTTCGACGAAGAAATCGGCCTAGCCGAGTCATCCGTGGATCATCTCGAATCTTGAAGACTGGCCCGCTGGCTTCGTTCCGTACCTCGAGTTCCAGTTGCAGCCCCTCGGCGTTCTCCACCATGGTCCGGAACTTGAGCATCCGGAACCGTCGCTTCATGTAGCCGTAGCGCTCCTGCCGGAACAGCACCGGGCCGCGGCTGCTCAGCTTGATGGCGAGAGCAATGGCCGCGAAGAGCGGCGCCAGCGCCACCAGCAGCACCATCGACCCCGCCACATCCATGGCCCGCTTCACCACCAGCCGCAGGTCGTGCGGCGCCACCGCGATCGCCATCACCGAGGTGTCGGCGCGGCGCTCCAGCCGGGGCTGGCTCAGCCTGGTCCGGAACAGCGGTGCCGGATAGATCGCCGGCACCCCCACCCTTTCGCAGGCCTCGATGGTCTGCTGGATTTCGTCGTAGCGGGACTTGACCGGCAGCGCGATGAACACCTCGTCCACCACCTCGTGCATCAGCAGCCGCTCCAGCTGGCTCACCGTGCCCAGGTGGGTGAGGCCCAGCTCCGGCAGCCCCTCCCGCGGCTCGGTGTCCACGAAGCCCACCACCTCGTGCCGCACCCCGTTGGGCGCGCTGAAGCCCCGGTAGACCCAGGCCGCGATCGGCCCGCTCCCTACAATAAGAGTCCGCCGCACCTGGGACCGGCGCCGCGAGTCCCGGGCAGCCCGCACGCAAGATCGCACCCCCAGCGCCGCCGGGGCCACCAGCACCGCGAACAGCAGCGCATGCACCGGTCGCGCCGCACCGCTCCGGCTGGTGAGCGGAAACACCAGCGCCAGCACTCCGGCTACGGCGCTGGCCAGGAGAATCCGGGGCAGCTCGCCCCGGCCGCTCCGCAGCCGGTCCGGATCGTAGAGCCCGCAGATCCACAGCAGGGCCGGCCAGGAAAGGCCGAAGCTGGCGAGCAGGATGACGTTCTTGACCGAGAGCCGCACCGCCAGGAACCCGTCGAGCCCTTGCGGCATCCGGTCGATATTACCCGCGATCAGCACCCCGAGCAGCAGCACCACGCCGAGGAAGGCGTCGGCCAGCTGCCAGCCGGAGTGGACCGGCTCCGCCGCGGCGTGGTCGAGGGCCCGGAGCGGCCCACTCACCCGAATGGAATGCCCCTCCACCCCCGCCGGCTCCGCCGGCACCAGTTCCCTCGCCGCCTCAGCCATGCCGGCCGGCCCCCTCCCTATACCGCGGTGGCATGGTACTTCTCCACCTCGGCCAGGTAGCGGTACGAGCCG
>CALMOP010000058.1 GCA_937871775.1 uncultured Gemmatimonadota bacterium
GTGCTGTTCCTGGTCAATGGACTGTTTTCGATCCTCTCCCTGGCGATCTTCATCCGGGTCCTGTCCTCCTGGTTCGGCATCTCCCCCTACTCGAAGCCGATGCGGGTGGTGTACGGGGTGACCGATTGGATCATCGAGCCGCTGCGCCGTGTGGTACCGCCGCTGGGGATGATCGACATCACGCCGATGATCGCCTACTTCATGCTGGTTGCCGCGCGCTGGTTCATTGTGGGCAGCCTGGTCCGGCTCGCGGGCTCATGATCCTCCGTGGCGCTGGCGGCGGGGGCCCGGTTGAGGCGATCGGATCCGGGGTCCGGCTGCTGGTGCACGTCCAGCCCCGGGCGGCACGCAGCGAAGTGATCGGGCTCCATGGCGAGGCCCTGAAGCTCCGCATTACGGCGCCGCCAGTCGGGGGCGCTGCCAACGTCGCGGTGGTGGAGCTGCTGGCCAAGCAACTGGGCATTCCCCGATCCCGCATTACGATCACCTCCGGCCACACCAGCCGGCGTAAACAGGTGCTGGTGGAGGGTTGCACGCCTGAGGAGGCCCGACGGCGGCTCGGAATTGGCGCGAACTGAGCCGAGAGACTATCATTGCCGGTAGCGAAAACGCTCGTGGTGATTTGCGCCTATTGCAGCCACGTTAAACAAATGCTAAAACGGCCACCCCCCGAGGTGCCGCCTGGCGCCACGGGGTTTTCTGTTGCCTGGAGCCGCACCGAGCCGTGACGATCTCGACCATGTCAGCCGACCGCACCCGCCGCCTGGACCGCCTGCCCCGGCTCCTGGAGGAGCGGATTCTGGTGCTGGACGGGGCGATGGGGACGATGATCCAGGGTCATGGACTGGGAGAAGCCGACTACCGGGGTCAGCGCTTCGCGAGCTGGTCCCGGGACCTGCGTGGCAACAACGATCTCCTGGTCCTCACCCAACCCGACCTGATCCGGGACATTCACGCCGCTTACCTCGAGGCCGGCGCCGACATCATCGAAACCAATTCCTTCAACTCCACCGCGATTGCGATGGCCGACTACGGCATGGAGGCGGTGGTCCCGGAGCTCAACCGCACTGCCGCCGCCCTGGCCCGGGATACTGCCGACCGGTTCGAGCAGGGCGACCCGGGACGGCCCCGGTACGTCGCGGGAGTTCTGGGACCCACCAACCGCACCGCCTCGATTTCGCCCGACGTCAACGATCCTGGCGCGCGCAACGTCGAGTTCGACCAGCTGGTCGCCGCCTACCGCGAGGCGGCAGCGGGGCTGTTCGAGGGGGGAGCCGATCTGCTGATGATCGAAACCATCTTCGACACCCTCAACGCCAAGGCAGCCATCTTCGCTCTGGAGGGGCTCTTCGAGGAGCGCGGTGAACGGGTGCCGGTGATGATCTCGGGCACCATCACCGACCAGAGCGGCCGGACCCTCTCCGGCCAGACGGTGGAAGCGTTCTGGAACGCGGTACAGCATGCCCGGCCGCTGACGGTGGGACTCAACTGCGCGCTGGGCGCCGCACAGCTCCGGCAGTACGTCCAGGACCTCTCGCGGGTGGCACCGGTCTATCTCAGCACCCACCCCAACGCCGGCCTGCCGAATGCGTTCGGCGGTTACGACGAGACGCCGGAGTCGATGGCGATGATCCTGGGCGAGTTCGCCCGGGAGGGGCTGCTGAATATCGCCGGCGGATGCTGCGGCACCACACCGGACCACATCCGGGCCATTGCCGAAGCGGTGCGGCCCTACCCACCGCGCCAGCGCCCGCACCTGCCGCCACGCTGCCGGCTATCCGGGCTGGAGCCGTTCACCATCGGCCCCGAAACCAACTTCGTGAACATCGGGGAGCGGACCAACGTCACCGGCTCCCGCCGGTTCGCGCGCCTGATTCTGGATGACCAGTACGACGCGGCGCTGGAGGTGGCCCGGCAGCAGGTAGCGAGCGGGGCCCAGTTGATCGATGTGAACATGGACGAGGGCATGCTGGATGCCGAACGCGCCATGGCCCGCTTCCTCAGGCTGCTGGCGTCGGAGCCGGACATCGCCCGGGTTCCGGTGATGGTCGACAGCTCCAAGTGGTCGGTGATCGAGGCCGGTCTCAAAGCCCTGCAGGGAAAGGGCGTGGTCAATTCGATCAGCCTGAAGGAGGGCGAGGCCAGCTTCCTGCGTCAGGCGGAGCTGGTGCGCCGCTACGGTGCCGCCGTCATCGTGATGGCTTTCGACGAGCAGGGCCAGGCCGACACCGCGGCCCGCAAGGTCGAGATCGCGGAGCGCGCCTACCGCCTGCTGACCACCCGGGTGGGCTTCGCGCCCGAAGACATCATCTTCGATCCGAATATCTTCGCCATCGCCACCGGGATCGAGGAACACAACGGGTATGGGCTGGCCTACATGGAAGCCACCCGGGAGATCAAGACCAGGCTGCCTCACACCCTGGTGAGCGGTGGCGTCAGTAACGTCTCCTTCTCCTTCCGGGGCAACGATCGGGTACGGGAGGCGATTCACTCCGTGTTCCTGTACCATGCCATCCGGGCCGGCATGGACATGGGGATCGTGAACGCCGGCCAGCTGGCGATCTACGACGATCTGCCATCCGATCTGCTGGAGCGGGTGGAGGACGTCGTCCTGAATCGGCGGGCCGACGCGACCGAGCGGCTGTTGGAGATCGCGGAGGGCCTCAAGGGGACCGGGGACGCCCGGCGGTCGACCACGGATCTGACATGGCGCCAGTTGCCGGTCGCTGAGCGACTGACCCACGCCCTGGTCGAGGGCAACGATGGCTACATCGTGGAGGACACGGAGGAAGCTCGGCAACAGGCGACTCGGCCGATCGAGGTGATCGAGGGTCCGTTGATGCGGGGGATGAACGTGGTCGGTGACCTGTTCGGCGCGGGCAAGATGTTCCTGCCGCAGGTGGTTAAGAGTGCCCGGGTGATGAAGAAAGCGGTGGCCCACCTGGTGCCCTACATCGAGGCCCAGAAGGCCGCCTCGGCGGACCGGCGCCCGAAGGGGAAGGTGATCATGGCCACCGTGAAGGGCGACGTCCATGACATCGGCAAGAACATCGTGGGCGTGGTCCTGCAGTGCAACAATTACGAGGTGGTCGATCTGGGCGTCATGGTGCCCAGTGCCAGGATCCTGGCCACGGCGCGGGAAAACGGCGCGGACGTGATCGGCCTCTCCGGCCTGATCACGCCGTCGCTGGAAGAGATGTGCTTCGTGGCTGGTGAGATGGAGCGGGAGGGGTTCCGGATTCCGCTCCTCATCGGCGGGGCAACCACCTCCCGGATCCATACCGCGGTCAAGATCGCTCCCCGGTATTCCGGGCCGGTGGTCCACGTCCTGGACGCGTCCCGCGCCGTCGGGGTCACCAGCAACCTGCTGAGCGACCAGCTGCGCGACGGATTCGTCGCCGAGACCCGAGCGAGTTACGCCGCGATCCGGCAGGAGCGGAGCGATACCGACGGGACGACCCGTCTCATCCCCCTGGCGGAGGCGCGCGCCAACCGCCTCAGGATCGACCTGTCCGCCGCCCCGACCCCGTCCTTCCTTGGGGTTCGATCATTCGAACTCTATCCGCTGGCCGAGCTGGTCGAGCGCATCGACTGGACCCCGTTCTTCCAGGCCTGGGAACTGGTGGGACGATACCCTGCCATTCTCGATGACCCCGCGGTGGGCCGTACCGCACGATCCCTTTACGAGGATGGCCGGCGCCTGCTGGACCAGATCCTGGCCGGTGGGCGATTGGAGGCCCGTGCGGTCCTGGGCTTCTTCCCGGCCGCGAGCCAGGGGGATGATATCACGCTGTACACCGACTCGGCGCGATCGACCGTCGCGGCCACCCTTCATACGCTCCGGCAGCAGACCCGGAAGAGCGCCGGCCGACCCAACCTGGCGCTGGCTGACTTCGTGGCCCCCGGAGACGGCGGCGCTGCGGACTATGTCGGCTGCTTCGCGGTGACGGCGGGCCTGGGCCTTGATGGCCTGGTCGCCGAGTTCGAGGCGGCGCACGACGACTACAACGCCATTCTTGCCAAGGCGCTGGCGGACCGATTGGCCGAGGCCCTGGCGGAACGGCTGCACGAGCGGGTGCGACGCGAATTCTGGGGCTATCAGCCCGGCGAGCAGCTGCCCAACGAAGACCTGATCCGGGAGCGCTACCAAGGCATCCGCCCCGCACCGGGCTATCCGGCCTGTCCCGATCACACCGAGAAGGGGACGCTGTTCCGGCTGCTCGACGCCGGGAATCGAGCGGGCATGGTGTTGACCGAGAACTTCGCGATGCTGCCCGCGGCCTCAGTGAGCGGCTTCTACTTCTGGCGCCCCGAGGCGCAGTATTTCGGCGTGGGCAAGCTGGGTCGGGATCAGATCGAGGACTACGCCGCCCGGAAGGGCATGGAAGTGGCCGAGGTAGAGCGGTGGCTGGCGCCGAATCTGGGGTATGAGCGATGACGAACCCAGGGCCCAGTGCCCAGGTGAACGCGCTGCACCGGGTCGATCACCACACCCATCTCCGGGTGCGGCCCCTGAGCCCTGAGCACTGGGCCCTAGGCCCTGTCAAGGAGCCCGAAGGAGCATGACGACACTTCGCCAGCTGCTCGCGGACGGCCGCACCCACGTCTTCGACGGGGCGATGGGCACCATGCTCTACACCCGGGGAGTGTTCCTGAACGTCTGTTACGACGAACTGGTCCTGAAGCAGCCCGACCTGATCCGCGAGATCCACCAGGAATACGTCCGCGCCGGCGCCGAACTGGTGGAAACCAACACCTTCGGCGCCAACCCGATCAAGCTGGCGCATTATGGGCTGGCCC
>CALMOP010000059.1 GCA_937871775.1 uncultured Gemmatimonadota bacterium
CAGACCAGTAGCGGCACCGGCAGTGCGGCGATTACCCCGCTGGCCTTGGCCGGCACAGGCGTCCAAACCACCACCGGCACCGGGTCCGTCGCGATTCCCGCGCCCACCCTCGCGGGCACGGGGGATGCGGGCGGTGTAGGGAATACCGGCACCGGGTCCGTGGCCATCGGGGCCCCGAGTCTGGCTGGCACCGGGGTTCAGACCACCACGGGCACCGGGAGCGTGGCGATTGCTGCCCCTGCCTTGGCGGGCAGTGGGGTGCAGACCACGACGGGCACCGGGTCGGCGGCGATCACTCCGCCGTCGCTTGCCGGGTCCGGGGTGGAGACCTTCACCGGAACGGGTTCGGTCGCGATTCCTCCGCCGAGTCTGTCCGGTGCTGGCGTCCAGACGACCACGGGCACCGGCAGTGCGGCAATCACCCCACCGACCCTCTCCGGCACAGGCGTCCAGACCACGACGGGGACGGGGAGCGTGGCGATTGCCGCGCCGGCCTTGGCCGGGGACGGGGTGCAGACGACGACCGGCACTGGGTCCGTCGCGATCCCCGCCCCCAGTCTCGCCGGGACGGGCACCTCAGGGACGACTGTCACCGGCACCGGGTCGGTGGCGATCCCGGCTTTGCAGCTGGCGGGGACCGGGGTCCAGACCACCACGGGGACGGGTTCGGTCGCGATCCCCGCCCCCAGCCTCGCGGGCACCGGACTCGAGACCTTCACCGGCACCGGCTCCGCCGCGCTGACTGCCCCCGCCCTGGCCGGCACGGGAACTACTGGGGTCATCGTCACGGGCACCGGGTCGATGGCGATCCCGGCCCCCGGTCTCTCCGGGACTGGGAATGGCGCAAATACGGCCACCGGCTCAGTCGCACTGGTCCCGCTGGTGCTCAACGGGGCCGGTGTCCTCACCATCACCGGCACCGGCAGTATCGCCCTCCCCCGACCCGTCCTGGGTGGGGATGGCGCCGTGGCCAATCCCGTCTATGGCACGGGCAGTGTGGCGATTCCGGTCCTGTCCCTCAGTGGGGCGGGCACCCAGACCGGTCCTGTCGCGCCCTTCGCGGGCAAGTACCGCCCGGAACACGACAGCGCCCTGGTCGATCTGGCTGGCGCGGTCGGGTTCGCCTCGGAACACCGGAGTGCCCTGACCGATCTCACGGACGCAGGAGTCTAACCAGTGATTACGTTTACCAGGGTGACCCAAGCCTATGATCCGGCCACAGACACCATGACGCCGACGACCACCACCGTGACGGGCTCGGCCATCCAGGTCCGGGGAGACCCGCGGCGCTATCAGGCGCTGAATCTGAACCTGGTGACCATGCCGACCCTGTTCTTTGCCCCCACGGTGTACGGCGAAAGCCCCGGGGTGGGGGATACCGTCATCTGGGCCCTGAAGTCGTACACGGTGCGGGATGTCAGCGACATCGCCCCGGATGGCGTCGTGATCGCCTCTCGAGTCGTGGTGGGGGCCTGATGAGCTTCACAGACGATGTGAACCGGTTCAAGGGCAAGGTCGATGCCCGGCTCAAGGCGCTGCATGATGGGGTGGTGCTCACGGCGTTCGCCTCGATCAAGGAAGGCTCCCCGATCACGGGCGCGCCAGGGCAACTCGTGGATACGGGCGACCTCAAGTCGTCTTGGATCAATACGATCGAATCCCCCCTCACGAACCTGATCGCCACCAAACTGATCTATGCGGAACAGATGGAAACCGGCACCCGCGCTGGCCGGGCCCTCATCCAGCGGTCCCCGACCGGCGGGTTCCACTCGGTGGCCCTGACCCGGGCCGCGTGGCCCCGCATCGTCGCCTACGTCACCGAAAGGCTCACCCGTGCCTGACCATACTGATCTCCAGCTCGCGCTCCGGGCCCGGCTCCTGACCCTCTCGGTCTGCACGACGGGTGTCATGACGCTGGAGGCCACCCTGTCCGGCTACCAGCGGGCCAGCGGGTCGTTCCTCGTCGATGGGTTCGCCGTGGGGATGGAGGTGACGCCGGTCGGGTTCAGCGACAGCGACCGCAGCGTGATCACGTCCGTGTCCGCCACCGTCATGACCGTGGATGACCCCCGAACCGTGGACGCCCCCGCGGGCAGCCGGTCCCTGACTGTGGGGCTGCCGGAACTCCGGGCCTGGGATAATACGACCCTTTCGCCTGTGGCCGGAAAGCCCTATATTGAGGAAACGTTCGTCCCGGCTACTGCCAGCCTCCTTTCCTCCCCCCTCACCGGGGGGGTCGTGGAGGATACCGGATTGTATATCATCCGGTGGTATGGTAAAGCCAATACCGGACTCGCCGCCTTGGGCGACGCCGTGTCCGCGGTCCTGGAGCTGTTCAAACCGGGCACCGCGCTCACCGTTGCGGACGGCACGCTACGGGTCCGCGGGGATCTGGGGCCCTGGCGGGGGCAGATGATGGCGGACATGCCCGGTTGGACCGTCATCGTAATCACGATCCCCTGGAGACTGTATAGCGCGAACTGACTGAACCCGAGGTGACGTTGTGGCCCCCGTGGTCCTCGATGCCGTGAGGCATTCGGGGGCCTTTGTCGTGTTGGTGACCAGCACAGGAGGAGTGGACGATGGCGAACCAGACAGGGAAAAACGTGCTGGTGGCGTTCAAGGCGGAAAGCACCTTCAATACGGTGCCAGCAACCGTGACCGGTGCGGTACAGATGCGGATCATGGGCGGCGGGCTGGGGCTCAAGAAAGCCACCATCCAGTCGCAGGAAATCCGGTCCGATGCCCAGACGGCGCTGGGCCGCCACGGGAGCCGGAACACGGACGGTACCTACCAGTGTGAGATGTCGGTCGGCAGTCACGACGACATTTACCAAGCGGTGCTGCGGGCCACGTGGGCCACCTCCACCATCGCCGCCCAGGCCAACGCGACCGCTCAGTTCACCTGCGGGACGAACAACATCACCCACGCGGGAGTGGACAGCTTCCTCGCCACGGCTGGCGGCGGGATCAAGATCGGTGACGTGTTCCGCATCTCGAACTACTCCACGGCGGCCAACAACGACCTGAACCTGCGGGTCAAGACGCTGGCCACCAACACGATCACCATTTTCGGGACCGGCATCCTGACGGCGGGCGCCGCGGACGCCACCTGCACCCTGACCATCTTCAAGAAGCTGACCCGGCCCGCGACCCCGACCCGCCGGACGTTCTACATCGAGGAGTACCTGCAGGACATCGACCTGTCCACCGCGTTCGGGGGCTGCCGTTTCACCTCGCTCCGCGTGACGGGCACCCCGGACGGGATGGCGACGGTCGATTTCGGCGTGATGGGCGCCAGTGCCACCGCCATGGCGACCGGTACGTCGCCGGTCTACACCAGCCCGACCCTCTCCACCAGCATGCCGCTGGTGTTCGCCGACGCCAAACTCAGCTACCAGGGCGTGGACGTGGCGACCGTGACCGCGTTCAACCTGGAGTACGCGCTCACCGCCAAGACGGAGCCGGTCGTGGGCTCGAGCATCAGCCCCGATGTGTTCGACAATGACGCCCGCCTGTCGGGCAGCCTGTCGTTCATTCGGCAGGATCTGGCCAACCTCGCCGCGTTCTCCAGCGAGACCGAGTTCGGTCTCCATGTGCTGCTCGAGGAAAACGAAGTCGCGCCCAAGGATTTCCTCGCCTTCTACCTGCCGGCCCTCAAGCTGACCACCGTCTCGGCCAACCTGGGTGGGGATGGGGCCATGATCGAGCAGTGCGCGTTCATGGGGGGGATGAAGGAAGGATTTACCGCGACCGGGTATGACAACACCATGATGACGGTCACCACGAGCGCCGTCTAATGCGCGCCGGTCAATCGGTCTGGTGGTGGCGCCGGCCCGAGGGACCAGCCGAGCCCGCCACGGTGACCGCAGTCTCGGGGTCCGGAGTCTCGGGGTTGAAGATTCTGGATCTGCGGGTGGGCGCCAAGATCCTGACCGGGGTTCGGCATGTCACCGATGCTGGTGGGTCGTCCGGCTGGCGGCTGGAAGCCTGTGACCCCGTCGTGGTTCCAGAACCCGTGAAGATCGACGCGTGGGACTGGGAGGGCGGGGCACGCGAAACACCGACACACACACCGAAGGGGAGACACCATGAGTCACGGGATTGACCTGGCCCAATCCGCCAGCATCGCCGAACGGGAAGACCTGGGCCGGACCGTACACCTGAAGGACGATCGGGACGAGCCCGCCTACGAGGGGGACACCCCGGTCACGGTGACGATTGCGGGTAGCTACAGCAAACGCTACCGGCGGACGCAGGAGACGCTGACCCAGCGCATGTTCAAGCGGCGGCAGACCCAGCTTACGGCGGAACAGTTCATGGCGAACCGCGTGGAACTGGTCGCCGCCTGTGTGCTGACCTGGGAAGGGATTCGGAACGGGGACAAGCCGTTGCCGTGCAGCAGGGAGAACGCCACCCTCCTCCTGAATGCGGCCCCGTGGATTCTGGCGCAACTGGAAGATGCCCAGGCAGACCATGCGTCTTTTTCGCCGGGCTCCTCCACGACCTGATCGCGGTGGTGCGCCACGAGGCGCGCCTCAGGGCCAAGGAACGGGATGGCGCGGCCCGGCGGGATCACCTGGAACGGGCCGCGGCGCGGGGAGTGGATGCGGCCCGGAAGGCGCTGGAGGGGCCCGAGTTCCCGGAACCGTTGCGGTACCTGTATGGCTGGTTGATGGAAGTCCACGGGCGGAGCGGGGTGGACATGAGCGGGCTATCACCGCTCACCTATGCCACGATCGCGGATTGGGCCGTGCTCATGCACCGCCGCCCCCGTCCCCATGATGTCGAAGCACTCTTGACCTTGGATGCCGTGCTGCGATTCCCGGACGCGGGAGAGGAGCCGTAAGGTGGATATTGCACAGCTCGGACTCCGGATCGACAACGCGCAGATCACGCAGGCCGTGGCGGAACTGGGGAAACTGGGCACGCAGGCCAGTAACGCCGAGGGGAGGGTCCGCAGCTGGGAGCGGGCACAGAACGACGCCTCGCGGGCGACCCGGGCCCACCACGCCGCCGTCCGCGCCGAGGCCGAAGCCTACCAGCAGGTGCGGCCCGTCCAAGTCGCCGCGACCACCGCCATCATCCAATCCACAGAGGCCGTCGAAAAGGCACACGTCTCCTATGGGCGGTTCCAGAACGCCATCGCGAATCTCGGGTTGCAGGCTATCGGTATCCAGGGGCCGCTACAGAAGATCGTGGAGACCATCGCGGTCTTCGGAGTGGGCACCGTCTGGGTAACTGGGGTCTTGGCGGGTATCGCCGCGATTGCCGCCGCTTATCATGCACTCACGGTGGAAGCCCGTGAAACGGTTGTTGCCTCCAATGCGGCCAAAGAGTCCATCGATAAACTGTTCAGTACCCGGCGCCTGGAGTTATTCCAGCAACAAGAGGCCATCGTCAAGCGGATCGCGATCGCCGAGAAGGAGCTTGCCACCGCGCAACAGGGCCGGCGTCTGGGCGGGAAAGGCGGGCTCATCGTGAGCCCTGAAGAAGTCACCAAAGCGACCAACGCACTTAGGGAGTGGCACACGGAGCTAGACCGACTCCACATTCTTCTGGGTCGGGAGACCGGCTCTCGCACGATCAGCGACTTGGAACGTGACTTTGCCGGTCTACAGCGAGCGTATGCTGGCGGGTTCCTGGACGAGGCGGGCCTCAAACGCCTGCAGGCCATCAAGGCCGCGATTGGCGGC
>CALMOP010000060.1 GCA_937871775.1 uncultured Gemmatimonadota bacterium
CGGGGTCGCTGAGCCAAACGCAGCCGGTCGAGCCCTGCATGCCGCGGGTACCCCCTTCTCCCGGCCCCGTTCCCCCCTCCAGGCTGGTGAGCCGGCCCCTCGGGGCCTGGTGCGGTTTCGGTCCTACCGCACCCGCCACACCTCCACCTGGTTTTCCATGAACCGGGGCACCGCGACGTAGTCGCGAGTGGGATCGAGCCCGATGTCGGCCGGCGCGTTGAGGCCGCCCGCAATCCGCCGGTTGCCGCCGGGGCCCACGGCGAACAGACTCGAGTCGGCCCAGCTGGTGACATACATCTCCCCGCCGAGCATTTCCACCCCATCCTGGCCGCCGGGACCCGTCCCCACCGTGTCGATGGTGGTCGCCCCGGGGCTCCAGCCGAACAGTGCCTTCCCGGCAAACGGCACCACCACGAAGCGCTTGCTGCCGGCGTCCCAGGTGATCCCGTTGGGCCCTTCCAGCCAGGCCCCCTCGAGCGCTATCCGCACATTCCGCCCGCTCACCGCGAACACCCGGTCGGGACCGGGGTGAGACATGGAGCCATCGGCGGCGAAGGCGATGCCGGTGTCCGTCACGTAGAGCGTGCCGTCGGGTCCCGCGGCGACATCGTTCAGGAACCTGGCCTGCGATCCGAACTCGATCCCGGCGACCGGTGCCCCGGTGCGCCGATCGAAGCCCCGCACCGCATCGATGTCCGCCACCCATAGCGTGTCCCCCGTCAGGGCCAGTCCCTTGGGGCCATTGAGGGTGACTCCGTTCTGGCCGCCCTGGACCCAGTGCAGGTTCGCCACCGCGCCGTCGCGGTCCAGTCGGCTGATGAAGCCGTTGCCGTCCCGCGCGACCGGGCTGCCATTGATGTTGGACACGAACCAGACACTCTGCCCGGCGTCCCACAACACTGACTCGGGCGTGCTGAATCCGCCGGTGACGCTGACCCGTTCCGGATTGGCCGGGGCAGCGGCGGGACCGGGCGTCTCGCGCCGGGCGCAGCCCCAGGCCAGGGGCAGCAGCAGCACGACGCTCCGCTTCGGAAGTCTCACGCTGGGCTCTCCTTCATGAGGGAAACTCGCGCCGGGACATCCGCCCGGCGGTGCATCAGCGCTTCAGGTACAGCGCGCCCCCCCGGGCCCGGAACTCCGCCGCCTTCTCCGCCATGCCGGCGGCCTGAGCCCGGATATCCTGGCTGAGCTGCATCGAGCAGAATTTCGGCCCGCACATCGAACAGAAGTGAGCCAGCTTGGCCCCTTCCGCCGGGAGGGTCTCGTCGTGAAAGGCCCGGGCGGTGACGGGATCGATCGCGAGACGGAACTGGTCTTCCCACCGGAACTCGAACCGTGCCTTGGACAACGCATCGTCCCTGGCCCGGGCCCGGGAGTGTCCCTTGGCGAGGTCGGCGGCGTGGGCCGCAATCTTGTAGGCGATCACCCCGGCCTTCACATCGTCCCGGTTGGGCAGCCCGAGGTGCTCCTTGGGCGTCACGTAACACAGCAGGGCGGTACCGTACCAGCCGATCATCGCGGCCCCGATCGCACTGGTAATGTGATCGTACCCCGGGGCAATGTCGGTGGTCAGCGGACCCAGGGTGTAGAAGGGGGCCTCGTCGCACCAGGCCAGCTGCCGGTCCATGTTCTCGCGGATCAGATGCATCGGGACGTGGCCGGGCCCCTCGTTCATGACCTGGACCTGGTGCTCCCAGGCGATCCGGGTCAGTTCGCCCTGGGTCTTGAGCTCCGCGAACTGGGCTTCATCGTTGGCGTCCGCGATCGAACCGGGACGGAGGCCGTCGCCGAGCGAGAAGGCGACATCGTAGCGCTGCATGATCTCGCAGATGTCCCGGAAACGGGTATACAGGAAGCTCTGGTGATGGTGCGCCAGACACCACCTGGCCATGATGGCGCCGCCCCGGGAGACGATGCCGGTGACCCGGTCCGCGGTCAGCGGGATGTATTCCAGCAGCACCCCCGCGTGCACGGTGAAGTAGTCGACCCCCTGTTCCGCCTGTTCGATCAGGGTATCGCGATAGATCTCCCAGGTCAGGTCCTCCGCCACCCCACCAACCTTTTCCAATGCCTGGTAGATCGGAACCGTGCCGATGGGGACCGCGCTGTTCCGGAGGATCCATTGCCGGGTCTGGTGGATGTTCCGGCCGGTGGAAAGGTCCATGACGGTGTCGGCGCCCCACAGGGTGGCCCAGCGCAGCTTCTCCACCTCTTCCTCGATGCCGCTGGTCACCGCCGAGTTGCCGATGTTGGCGTTGATCTTCACCTGGAAGT
>CALMOP010000061.1 GCA_937871775.1 uncultured Gemmatimonadota bacterium
CGCAGGGTATTGTAGTTCAGGTACGGGGTGACCCGCACCAGGGTCCTGGCCCGGACCAGCGGCGTGATGGTGGCGCCGATCAGCAGCTTGTTGGCAAGCTCGCGGTCGCCCAGGGCGTTCCTGGTGCTGTCGCTGCCGGTCACCACCTCGGAAGTGTCCAGCTCGAACGGCCGGGTGGAGTCGGCCCATCCGAAGAAGTCGTAGTCCACCTCGTTGGCGTAGACCGCGTAGGCATCCCAGGGGTGAGCCGCGCCCGGCAGGGAGCCCGCCTTGGCCCGGAGCAGCCAGCGCCGGCTGGCCCCATTGTTGGTGTAGCCATCGGTCGACTCCCGCCCGCCGAACAGCCGCAACCCGATTCCGCCGATCCGGCGCGAGTGCTGCAGCCCGAGCCCCTCCGCGGTCAGTCCCTCGTCGGTAAACGCGTACCGCTCGGGAATCTGAAATACCCCGAAGTGGGCCCGCATCAGGGTCGCCGGACGCTCGCCGATCGGGCTGGTGATCAGGTTGACCACCCCCCCCAGCGCGTTGCTGCCGTACAGCGCCGAGTAGGCCCCCTTGACCACCTCCACCCGGTCGAGATCCAGCAGGGGGATGGCCTCGAAGTCCACCTCGCCGCCGTCACCAGTCAGGATGGCGTGCCCATCCAGCAGCAGCAGCACGCGGCTCCCCACCCCGTTGGCGATCCCGGAGGAGCCCCGGATGCTGATATCCTCGTTATTGAAACTGATGCCGGGAACGTAGGGCAGGGCTTCGTCGATGGTGGTGACGTTCCGGTTGGTGACCTCCCGGTTGGAGATCACCGCGATGCTGGCCGGTGAACGTCCCTCGGCCTCTTCGCCCCGGTTGGCCGTGACGACGATGCCCGGCAATTCGACGCTCCCCGGAGCCATGACGATGGCGGTCGTGGCAGCGCCGGTCTGGGGCACCGTCACGGTCACCGTGGCCTGCCGGAAGCCGATCGCGACGACCGTCAGGGTCTGCGGTCCGGGTGGAACCGGGAAGAGCTGAAACTCACCCCGGGCATTGCTGCCAGCCCGGAGCAGGGAGCCAGACACCAGAATCGTCGCCGCCTCGATCGGCTGACCGGCGGCCGAGTCGGTGATGGTTCCCCGGATCCACCCGGCCTGGTCCTGGGCCACCAGCGGCAGTGCCGGGCCCACAAGCAGGACCGCGAGCAGCCGCCAGCCCGGCGCGGCCGCCGCGCCGGTCCACCCGGGCCAGCGGGATGAGGAGGTCAGGTCAACCATGCGACTGAGGTGGCTACTGCCGGGCGACCACGACCGAAAAGGGCGTGCCCTGCGCCAACAGGTCCGCGGTCAGCGTGTCGGCGGTGCCGGGGGGCTTGTCGATGAATGTGTACGTGCCGCTGGCCTGACCGATCAGCGCGTTGGTGGAATTGATATCGATATTCGTGGGCGTCAGGGTGTAGGTCCCGGTACCGGTCACAGGGGCCTGCTGCGGGAGGGTCAGACTGATATCCACGGTGGTCGCGGTGAAGGTAAAGGACCCCACCGTCCCCGGGACGTTGGTGCCGGCCACATCGAGGCTGACCAGGTCCCAGGTTCCGGTCAGATCGGGGACCGTGCCGTTGGAACTGGTGCTGTCACTGCAGGCAGCGAAGACGCCGCCGCCGAGGACCAGGGCCGCCACCAGGGGAAGAGCCCGCCGAAGCCGCATAACACCTCCAAAGAGGGGAAGGGAGCGATACCTGACTACCGCATGATCATGATGTGAGCCCATGGCTTGCCCGGCGCCATCAGCCACGGCAACCCGCCACCGGGTTGGTCGGACAACCCGGTGGACCCGGGAGTCGCGAACGGGATGTAGACCACCTGCAGCCCGACCGCGCCGTGCGCCAGGCCGGTCGCCGCGTCCACGCTGTCCGAGGGCGCGTACAGGTTGTAGAGCATCCGGGGACCGTCGGGCATCTTGAGGGTGCCGGCCTGGATCTCGGCCAGGCGGGCGCTGTCGATCGCCTCGTGTCCCTCCACACCCTGCTCCCGGAGCTGGCGGCCCCGGACCATGAACGGCTCCAGGTCCCGGTGGTAACAGGCCACGTGCCAGCCGCCCTCCGCCGGATCATCTGCCAGGCAGATCATCTCAGTACTGCCGGGCCTGAGAATGAGCCTCCGGTGGTAGTTCCGGTAGCCCCGCCCCTCGGCGCCGTCCTGGAGGGCGGCGGGCGCGGCACTGACCGCGCCGGCGATCTGCAATTCCGCCGCTGGCACCTGGGCCGCCAGGGAGGACAGACTCAGCAGCGCAAGGCTGGAGACAAGCGGAAAGGAGCTGGGGTGTACCATGGGGACCCGGCGGATTAGGGTGGGGGGATAAGCAATCCCCCCACCCGCCGGGAGGCAAGGGGGTCAGGCCCGGGCGGCGGCCTCCCGGTCCAGCAGGGCAGTCTTCCGGGGGAGGCCCCAGCGATACCCGCCCAGGGAACCGTCCGCCCGGATCACCCGGTGGCAGGGGACCAGGACAGCCAGCCGGTTGGCGGCGCAGGCGCCGGCGACCGCCCGCACCGCCCGGGGGGTGCCGAGGGTCCGGGCCAACTCACTGTAGCTGACGGTCTCACCGGCCGGAATCCGGGTGAGCGCCTCCCAGACCCGCCACTGAAACGCGGTACCCTTCACATCGAGCGGGATCGCGGTTTCCGATCCGGGGTGCTGAACCTCCCGGGCCACCCGGGCCACCAGGTCGCGCAGCCAGTCATCGCCTTCACGGACCCGGGTAATGGAGGCCTCGGGGAACTCGGCTCGGAGTTCCTGCTCCAGCCGCACACCCTGGTCTCCCAGCGCCACGGCACAGACCCCACGCTCGGTTGCAGCCACCAGCAGGCGTCCGTAGGGGCTACTCACGATGCTGTAGCGGATCTCCATTCCCTGCCCTCCTCGGCGATAAGCGCCCGGCGTCATGCCGAGCATGCGGTTGGCCTGCTCGTACACCCGGCTGGACGATCCGAAGCCGGCCTCGAAACTGGCGCGACTCACAGCAGCATTGCCGCGCAGCTCCTCGCGGAACCGGTCCCGGCGCCGGGCGGCGGCGTATTCCCGGGGCGACAGCCCCACCACCTTCTTGAAGGTGCGCTGCAAATGCCAGCTGCTCAGGCCGGCGACCCGGGCCAGGGTGTCGAGCCGCACCCGATCCTCCGGATGCTCATCGATCCAGCGCCGGGCGGCTTCGACCGCCTCGAGTCGACGGGGTGTCTCCGCTGAGCGCGGTTTGCAACGAAGGCATGGACGGAACCCGGCCGCCTCGGCCGCGTCGGGCGAGT
>CALMOP010000062.1 GCA_937871775.1 uncultured Gemmatimonadota bacterium
GAACGACACCACGGCGCCGTATGCGTTCGTATGGACGAATGTGCCGGCAGGCCAGTATAGTCTGACCGCCCGGGCCACGGACAACACCGGCCTGGTCAGCACGTCGGCCGTGGCCGTGATCACGGTGGACAGCCGCTCGGTTCCCGTTACGTCCGGACTGGCCTGCTGGTATGATTCATCCTACGGCATCACCGTGGACCGGAACCAGAATGTGCGGTTCTGGCGTGACCGGTCAACCAACGGGAATGACGCGGTACTGCACTATAATGATGGGAACCCGGCGCTGATGCAGAACCAGTTGTTCGCGAAGCCCGCGCTTCGGTTCGCGCCGCAGAATAGTCGCTGCTGGCTCGACGTTGCCCGCCCGATGTTTGTCAAAGAGCAATACGTGGTTGCGCGCAACTACACTACCACCCCCTGGCGGTATGGCGCGTTCCTCGGCCGGCGTAATACCTCGGCCTCAAGCTACTTGCTGGGTGGAACCGGGCTCGAATGGTTGCCGGCCGGTGTGTCCCGCAATGGCACCGTGCTTTCGAGTGCGAATAAGTTCGATCTTTCGCCGACCACCAACTACATGGTGATCAAGATCACCGTGGACAACGGCAACACGAGTGCGGGACCTTACATAATTGGGGGTTGCAATGGCTACTATACTACCAGGTTTGACGTGACCGAGATCCTCGGCTATTCCCGGGCGCTGACCACGCAGGAGGAAGCACAGGTGGGCGGCTACCTGGCGGCCAAGTACGGGATCGCCACGACGTATCCGGCTTCCGGCAGCCTCGCCAACGGGTCCGCCACCGGGATCACCCCCAACGCGGCGGCGCTCATGAGATCCAGCGCGCCCGGGAAGCCATGTTGCGCCACCACCTGCCCCGAGGTGGTCATCAGCAGAACCAGGCGGGCGGAGGCATCGTTCACAAACCGCTGCAGTGGACCGAGGACCCAGGGTTCGATGGCCCGCATCAGGTGAGATGCTCCGCCAGCCTGAGCATCTCCAGCCGCAGCAGACCCAGCGGTACGTCCCGCCCTGCCACCGCCACCAGGACCAGCTCCGGGCCTGCCGGTGCCGCCAGCAGGGTTCCCCGCGACGCCTCCAGGTGGAGAAACCGCGGGGTGCCGACCCGGGCCCGGTCGGCGAGTTCGGCCGCGCGGGTCGTCAGATTCGCGGCGAGCGCGGCCAGCGCCAACCCCTTGACCCCGCCCATGAGCGACTCGGCCACCACCAGGCCATCCTTCACCTCCACGACCATGGCGCCCCGGACCCCGCGCAACCGGGTCAGGGTCTCCAGCAGCGGCGCGTAGGCTGTGCTCACCGATGGCGCTCCAGCCAGATTCGGGCGGCCTTGGCCGCCCGGTCCGCGAACAGGGTCAGCTGCCCGGCCGGCAGTCCGGCATTCATCGCCGCCAGCAGGCTGGTGTCGGCAGTCGGGCGGACCAGGCAGACGCCGAGCTCGCGCCCCTCGATGGTCAGATGGGTCCAGTCGCCCAGCTCCAGCAGCTCAGCGGCCCGGCTGGCCTCGTAGGCACAGGCGGCCAGGGAGGCCGCAGCCACCTCACTGACATCGATCCCGCCTTCCGCGGTCAGGCTCCCGCCGAGCCGCAACCCCTGCTGGTCGACCAGCAGCAGCCGCTCACGAGCGCCCTCCAGCCGGGCCAGGGGGTCACCGCCAGCCGCAGCATCGGACCGGACCTCAGGCGCCGGCGCCGAGGGCGGCTCGGTGAACGGCTGATCCCAGATCTCCCGTCCTCCGGCGACCCGCTCCACCGCGACCCGAAGGCCGCTGTCCTGGGGATCCAGCTCGGCGGCAAACCGAAGATGATACAGCGCCGACTCCAGTTCGCCTGCCCGGTAGTAGAGGAACCCGATGCCCTTGTTGGCGCCGATGTGGTGGGGCGCGAGGCGGAGCACCGTGTCCCACTCATCGAACGCGCCGGCGTAGTCGAGTCGATCCGCCAGGATCCGGGCGTAGAGGTCGTGGGCATCGGGCAGATGCTGGTACCGCCCCAGACCCGAGACGGCCACCTTGAGCGCCGCATCCAGCTGGCCGCGCTGCCGCAGAGCTTCCCCGAGCCGCAGAAACGCCAGACTGGAGGGGTCACTCGCCAATTGGGCAGAGAGGGTCCGAACGTCGTCAGTCACGCGAACCTCGCAGCGCCAAGTCCAGGGCCAGTGCGGCCTGCCGGACCCGTTCCACCGCCCCGATCTGGGCGTCCTCTTCCGGTGGCTTGGCCGACAGCCGCTTCCAGTGATCCCAGACCTGGGCCGCCTCCCGGAAACGCCCGACCGCCGACAGGGCCAGTCCCAACAGCCGCTGGGCCTGGGCCGAATTGGGATCCAGCTGGACCGCCTGCCACAGTGATTCGGCCGCCTCGTCGGGGTGCCCCGCCGCGAGCAGGGCACGCCCATGCGCCAGGTGGGCCAGCGGCTCGTCGGGATGGCTGGCCACCGCCGTCTCCGCGGCCTGGCGGGCGGCGTCGGGGTCTCCGGCTCCGAGGAACTGGTCCACCTCCCCGAGCAGGATCGGCAGGCCGGTGTTGCCCATCGCCTCCATGGCCCGGCGGGTGGGGTCCTCCAGGCCGATGATCCCGGCCGTTGCCAGGCCGAACAGCGTCCGGGCGACTTCGAACTCGGGCCGTCCGAGCGCCGCGGCCAGATCGCGCACCGATCGTTCGCCGTCGATCACCGCGAGCACCTCCCACTCCGCCGGCAGCAGGTCCAGAGGGGACCCGGTGTCCACCACGGGGGCAAGCCGTGGAACCAGGCCAAGGTGGGTGATCTTTTTCTCGATCCGGGACCATTCGTCGGTGCGGCGGGCGGCTTCCATGAGCAGCTGGCCGGTGGGTACGCGAGACTCGGCCTCAGTCGGCCAGCCCTCGTTCTTGCCCTCCTCGAAGGCGAAGTACCCTTCCGACCACCCCACCAGTTCGAAGACCACTTCCTCGATCTGCCGCCTGACGTGGCGGCCCAGGTCACGCGGGTTGAGCACGCCCTCCCCAACCAGGATCTCGCCCACCCGCCGCTGGTCTCCGGCCGCCTGCAGGGCCCGTGCGTGCAGCAGGTCCTGCTCGGACACCCGGCCCGCCCGCAGCAGCAGCCGCCCCAGTGGATGCGGATTGCTGCGGATCTCGGCCCCGACCACTACTCCATCCTCGAAGTAGACCGTGCCGGCGTTCTGGCGCAGATCGGACACCACCCGCAACGTGCCGGTTTTCCGGCTGAGGTCGAGCAGCTGGAACACATCGTGAATGCTCAGCTCCTTGAGCGGGCCTTCGATCGCCACGGATCAGGCCGCCCCGGCGAAGATATGGGCCAGGTCCCTGGCCGAGCGGGCGTGGGTCCGGGCCGCCTGAGCGAAGGGCCCGGCCGGTGCGACCCGGACCACCAGCTCCCAGGCCCGCACCGCCTCTTCGTAGCGGCGCACCCGGGCCAGCGCGACTCCCTGGTGGAACAGGCCGGCGTCGTTATTGGGATCGAAGCGCAGCACCCGGTCGAGCGCCTCCAGGGCCCGCTCGGCGCGCCCTTCGTCGAGCAGGGCCCGGGCCAACAGCAGCAGGGCGTCCAGGTCCCACGGATCCACGAACAGGATCTCCACCACAAAGTCCACGGCTGCGGTGGCGGACTCGGTGCGCCGGATGAGATCGCCCAGGGCCAGCGCGGCTTCCATATAAGTCGGCAGCAGGTCGAGGGCCTCCCGATAGGCCAGCCGGGCACCCACCCAGTTTTCGCGCCGCTCTTCGAGCCGACCCAGATCGCGCCACACCTGGGGCACGGTGGGATCGAGCTGCAGCGCGGCCTGGCACGCCTCCACGGCCGCGGTCAAGTCACCCAGTTCCGCGGTGATGCTCGCCTCGAGTTGCAGCAGGTCGGGGCGGCCCGGTTCGAGAACCCGGGCGGCGCGGAGCGCGATGCGCGCCTCCGCCGGCTGGCCCCCACCCAGCCGAGCCCGAGCCACCGCCACCAGGGCTGCCACGTCTTCCGGGGCCTGCGCCACCAGCTCCTCCGCCCGCTCCGCGGCCTCCTCGGTACGCTGCAGTGCCAGCAGCGCACGGACTTCTCCCAACAGCGCCCGGGGCTGGATCGGCTCGATCTGGAGCGCGGCGCGGAACCGCTCCAGGGCCTCGCCATAGAGACCCCGTCGGGCAAACACCTCGCCCAGGAGGGTGGTCGCGCGGGCGACGTCCTGGCCCCGGGCCAGGGCCCGCTCAATGTGCACGGTGGCGTGTTCGAGGAACCCCTTCTGGATGAAGTCCGCAGCGAGCCCCAACGAGTCTTCCTGCGGCACCGGCACCGCACGGTCGGCCGGCTGCAGTTCGTCGAAGATGCGGTCCAGCAGGCGCTCATCGAACTGGAACTCCTCCCCGACCTGATCGGCGGTGACATCGGCGGAGATCGCGGGCACCACCGCGATCTCGGGGTGCTCGTACTGGAGGTCGATGGTCAGCGAGTACTTCTGGGCCACGTAGTACGGCTCCAGCTCCAGGGCCCGCTTGGTGGCCCGGAGGGCGCCGTCGAAATCGCCGAGATGGCTGAGCGTGAAGCTGAGATTGTAGTGGGCCGAGGCGTTGTTGGCGTCGGCCTCGACGGCGCGGGAGAAGGCGTGTTTGGCGTCCTCATAACGCCGCAGCTCCACCAGGACGAGGCCCACCCCGTTCCAGCCCACCGCGTTGCCCGGATCATCCGCCAGTACCTGGCGGTAGGCCTCGAGGGCCAGTTGCAGTCGGCGGCGCTGGAACAGGGCCAGCCCGAGATTCAGGCGGGCGAGAACCAGCCCGGGGTGGAGCCGCAGGGCCCGCTGAAAGGATTCCAGTCCTCCTTCGCTGGTTGGATCCTGGGCCCGCATCACGCCGAGATTGTTCCAGCCGAGGGCGTACTCTGGGTCCACCGTGACCGACTGCTCGTAGGCCGCTTCGGCCTCCCGGCCCCGGCCCGACTGCTGCAGGCAGACACCTCGCTCGTTCCACAACTTGGGGGAGTTAGGTTCCTCGGCCAGCAGGGCGTCGTAGAGCTCCAGAGCCGCCGCCACGTCGCGCCGCAGCAGGTGGACCTCGGCCATCGCCTGGTGCGCCAGGCGGGCATCCTCCCCGGCCTCGATTGCCATGCGGTATTCCCGCAGCGGGGC
>CALMOP010000063.1 GCA_937871775.1 uncultured Gemmatimonadota bacterium
CGGCCGCAAGCCCCTCTACCGATCCATCGGGATAACGCTGGGCGGCGCCCTCGATCGCGATGTGGCGGATCAAGGCAAGCCCCGCGGGATTGATGAACGTCGAACTGGCGTCGCCCGACAGGGCGGTCCCTTCGCCACCCAGTCCGGCCGCGCGCACCGATACCGGCAGGGCCAGGATCAGCGGCGCGGGGGCACCCTGGGCGGCGAGCGGTGCGAGGTGAGCGGCGAGCGGTCCGACCATGGTCGCCAGCACCCTGACGGCCACTCCTCCTGCCCTGCACCCCCGCTCGCCGCTCACCTCGCACCTCTCATCGGAGGCGCAGGACCGCGATCCGCAGCATCCACTGAGTCGTCGTTGAGGTCTGCAGCCCCAAGGCCACCTCTGGGGCGCCCGCGAGCTGCACGACCCCGACGTACTTGCCCGACCCACCACGCAGGGTACCCGCCGTGCGGTAGCTGGCCCCACCCGTCGAATCGGGCACGCGGGGAAAGGGACCCAGCCCCGATTGCGCGAAGGCGCCCGCCAGGTTCCAGCTCCGATAGCGGAGCCGCCCGCTGGGCTCCGGGAATCCGCTGAGAGCTTCCGCGTAGTTGGCCAGATGCCATTCCCCGAGTAGTGTTTCGAAGGTCACCCCCGGCTGGACGGTCTGCGCCGCAGCGGCCACGTTCGCCCCGCCCGTCAGCGCGAGCCCGCCGGGCCGGCGCCAAGCAGGCGGCGCGTGAGGTCGGTCCCGAGCAGGGAATCGCTCGGCGACTGGTCGGCGAAGCAGCGCACCAACACCCAGTTCGCTCCCCGCTCCGCAAGCGTCCCCCCCCGAGGTTCCCGGCTCCACGAGAAGGTGGAGTGTCGGGGCCTGCGGATACTCAAATGCGTTCTGCAGGTCGCCACCGGCGAATTGACTCAGGCAATTCCCACCGGTGCAGGAGCCAGCCGACACCGGCCGGGCACCCAGCTCCTCCGCGAAGTGCGACAGACCCTCGTTGAGCCAGCCGTCCTCCTGGGCAGCACCACCCAGCAGCACATCCCGGTTGAAGCTGATCATGTGCTGAAACTCGTGGATCGCCACCGGCGCGAGTTGACTGAGCATGAAGCTCTTGCTGAAGCAGACGGGATGCGCCGGATCGGGCACAGCCGGATAGAAGACCTCGCCCTTGTTGGAGTTCGGGTCCACCAAGTCGAGGTCGAGCCCGAAGAAGTACCCCACGATCACCTGCCCCGTCTGTGCACAATTCGGACTGAGCGCGTTGATCCGGTCGGTCAGCAGCACGGCGACAACGCCGTTCGCGCCGACGTCGGACTCGCGCCCGAACGCGGTCGTGTCGATGGGATAGAGCTGATGGTCGAGCAGGGTGCCGAGTGCCTGAACGTCCGAGGCCGAGTACCCATTGGCGGGCACAGTGGCATCCAGGAAGACCGCGATCCGCGACCCAGCGTATTGTGCGGGGGCAAGGACGGAGACGAAGCTCGTGCAGGACCTCGTCCGGCACACCTCGAGACGCCATTCAGCGCCTCCTGCCCGTTGGCCGAGAGAGCGATCACCAGGTGCTCCGCGCCGGGAGGCCCGGCCGCCGGGAGCCGGAGACACCCGCCCGCGGCCACAGTGGGATCGATGATCGAGTGCGTCCCGATACCGAGCGCCGTCACGGCGACCCCGTCGCACGCGAGGGCGAACCCGGAATCGGTTCCCCCGCCGCCGCAGGCCCACAGCACGGTAGTCAACGCGGTCGGGACCGGGGCTCGCAGCACCCGCGTCACGGCAGAAGGGGAGCGCATCGGCTCGGCAGGTGTGAGATACGGGCAAGATAAGGCGCCACAATGGTTTTTGACAATCAATACTACGCCCGATAGCTTCTGGCCGTGACTCGTGACCAATGGCTCGACAGCCTCCGGTTCGGGCCGGATGGGCTGGTCCCGGTGGTGGCCCAGGACCGGCGGAGCGGCGATGTGCTGATGCTGGCCTGGGCCAATCGCGCGGCCCTGGGACTCACTCTCTCGAGTGGCCAGGCGCACTACTGGAGCCGGAGCCGTCAGGCCCTGTGGCGGAAGGGAGAATCCTCTGGCAACGAGCAGCAGGTGTCCGAGATCCGCATCGACTGCGACGGGGACACGGTGCTGTACCGGGTCGACCAACAGGGCCCCGCCTGTCACACCGGCCAGCCGACCTGCTTCTCCACCGTGGTGCGCCCCGACGGAACAACGGCTGCCGGGGCGGATCCCGGCGGCCACCTGCTGACCCGACTCGCGACCACCATCGCCGCCCGTGCCGTGGAGCGGCCCGCCGATTCCTACACTGTCCAACTCCTTGATCTCGGCACGCCCAAGGTCTCCCAGAAGGTGGGAGAAGAAGCGGTCGAAGTCATCGTCGCGGCGAACAGCGAGGACGGAGCGCGGGTTGCCTCGGAATCGGCGGACCTGCTCTACCATCTCCTGGTGCTGCTGCAGGCACGGGGCATTGACTTTGGCGACGTCCTGCGTGTCCTGGAGGCGCGGGAGAAGTAGGTGGATTGCGTTGCGGCCTCGGGACTTGCAGATTTGCGGCCCTGATCGCCCGACGCCGGGGGTGGCCCGCTGGCCGCTGCTGACGGGGCGCCCGCCCTGAGTCCCGATGTCCTTCGTACACCTTCACACCCATTCTGAGTACTCCCTCCTCGACGGCGCCAATCGTATCCCCGAGCTGGTCAAATACGTGCAGGGGTTGGGAATGGACAGCCTGGCGGTGACCGACCATGGCAACTTGCATTGCGCCTGGTCGTTCTATGAGGAAGCTACTGCCCGGGGCCTGCGCCCCATTCTGGGCTTCGAGGCCTATCTGGCCTTCGGTCCGCGCACCTCCATGCAGAAACCGCAGGGGGCGCCGGCGCAGTACAGCCACCTGGTGCTGCTGGCCAAGAATCGGACCGGCTACCGCAACCTGGCTCGGCTCTCCTCGATCGGATTTCTGGAGGGATTCTACCGCCGTCCTCGCATCGATAAGGAAGTGCTGGCGCAACACTCGGAGGGGATTGTCGGCCTCGCCGCCTGTCTGTCAGGAGAGATCTCGCTCTACCTCCGGCAGGGCAACTACGCGGAAGCCAAGAAGTCCGCCGAATGGTTCGCCCAGACCTTCGGTCCCGGGAACTTCTGGCTCGAAGTGCAGCTGCACGGGATTCCGGAGGAGGGGCCGGTCAACGAAGGGATGTTTCAGCTGGGGCGGGAGCTCGGGCTCGGCGTCGTCGCCACCAACGATGCGCACTACCTCCGCCGGGAGGATGCCGAGGCGCACGATGTCCTCCTGGCGATCGGCACCGGGGCGGAGCTGGACGATCCCAAGCGGTTCCGGTTCACGGGCGAGGAATCCTACGTCAAGTCCGAGGCGGAAATGCGGGCGCTCTTCAGGGAGCACCCGGAGACGCTGGAAAACACCCAGACCGTCGCCAATCTCTGCGAGTTCAGCTTCGAGAAGAAGTACTACCTCCCGGAGTTCCCCCGCCCTGCCGGCTTCGCCAGCGAGGAGGCCCTGCTCGAATCGCTGACGACCACCGGTGCCGAGGCCCGGTATGGCACGCCGCTCCCAGCCCATGTGAAGGAACGACTGGACTACGAGCTCGGAGTGATCAACAAGGCTGGCTACGCCGGCTACTTCCTGATCGTTCAGGACTTCATCCGGGCGGCGCGCGACCGAGGCATCCCGGTCGGACCGGGGCGGGGGTCGGCCGCCGGTTCGCTGGTCGCGTACGGCCTCGGCATCACCACCGTCGACCCGCTCCGCTTCGACCTGCTGTTCGAGCGGTTCCTGAATCCTGAGCGCGTGTCGATGCCCGACATCGACGTCGACTTCTGCTTCGAGCGCCGCGGCGAGGTGATCGAGTACGTCC
>CALMOP010000064.1 GCA_937871775.1 uncultured Gemmatimonadota bacterium
AACTCATGAGCTTGTCGTTCTGGAGCAGGCTGACCGCGGTGGCCGGGGTCAGGATGCCGACCAGTTCGGCTCCCATGGTGGCCTCGAGCACCCGCTTTTCGAAGTCGGCCTCTCGATCCGTGAAGTACTGAACGTCAGCGGGAGCCACCCGCTTGAGGCCGGTGAGAATGTTGCGCGCGATCAGGATCCCGTTCAGCGGATCGGTGTGGATATGCGGGTTGCCGTCGACGTGAATATCACCTTCGGCCCGGTTGAGGCTGGTGGGAATCTCCAGCAGTTCGATGCCGGTGTAGGCGGTCACATAGCCGGGGCCGCCCTCGGACACTCTGCGGTTGTTGGCCCGGTCCAGGAGTGCGGGCACCCACAGTTCCAGGTCCAGGCCGGTGGTCACGAACAGGTCGGCATCGCGGAGCACCGCCACGAAGCTGGGCTTGGGCTGGACGAAGTGAGGATCCTCGTCGCCCTGGGCGATGGAGGTCACCGTGCCGCGGTCGCCAGCGATCTCCCGTGCGATGGCGCCGTAGGTGGTGAGGCTGGTGACGATCTTGATCGAATCGGCAGCCCGATGACTCGGCGGTCCGAACGCGGCGACAACAACGGCGAGCAGCAGCATGCCTATTTCCCCCGGGATGCGTGATGTGTGGTGCGTGACGCCTGACACCTGACGCCTACCGACTCAATACGTCTCATGCTTGTGGGGCCCCATCGCGAACACCACCTGGGCCAGCAGCCGGTTCTGGTCGCCGGCCACCTCGTCGTGGTGATGCTGGCCCTCGAACCGGAGATATACGAACTCGCTCTCCCACCAGGTGACCGTGGGCGACAGCTGCCATTCGGTGGTACGGGCACCGCGGGGGGATTCCACGAAGTCGTACCGGCTACCGACGACCCAGCGCCGGTCGAGCTGCCAGTTCACGTCGGCGAACATGCCGTAGCGAGTTGTAGTGGCGCCCGGGGCGTTGCCACGGAATCGGTATCCCTCGGCACGAACGGTGAAATTCTTCCGGGTGCCAGCGTTGGGCGGCCGCCACGTGAACCTGAGGTCCAGTCCCTGGACCCGTCCCTCGAGGGAATCGGCGTTGCCGCCCAGGGCCGTGAAGCCCACCTGCCCATAGGTGGCTCGGCTGAGCTGCCAGAAATTCTGCACCCGGCCGAGCAGGGTTCCGTGGTTGCCGGTGCCGTAGAGGGACGGGCTCTCGGCGGTGGTGCCCTGGAGCCAGAGCTCATGGGTGCCACCCGCCAGCGACACCGGCAGGGCGGTGTACAGCGACAAACCGGCGCCAGCCAGGCCATCCGGGCTGAGAAAGCGCTGGTAGACGAGCGGGTACTCGGACTCAGGGAGGGCGTGGAGATGCCACCGGTTCAGGTCGCCAACCTGCTGCCGGATCTTGCCCAGGTCGGCGCGGAGCCGTCCTGGAAGCCCGGTGTAGTAGACGTACCCTTCCTCCACCCCAACTTCCTCGGGGGAGAAGGTGAGGATGACCTTGGCGCTGGAGTAGGGATCGAGCGTGGACTGGAATGCGACCTCGAACTCGTGCGCGTCGCCCTCAAGCGGATCGCCCTGGTCCTGGGCCACCAGTCGGATGTCGCCGGTAGCGCTGATCTCCGGGTTGAGCGCCTGGCCGCTGCGCTGCCGGCCGATGAACCGGGTTGGGCCGATGGGCAGGGTGTCCTTGGTCGGTTCCCCGGCCGCAGGAGCTCCCGCGGCGGCGGCGGCCTGGCGCAGGGCGGCGAGGTCATCCGCCACGGTGTCGGCGGCGACGCCATTCGGGGCAGCGGCTGCTCCACAGCGGGCACCGACCAGTCGCTCGAGCCGCTGCCCCAGCGCCTTTACCGCCTGGCTGGTGGCGTCTCTGCCGTCTGGCAGTGCGGGGCCCGGCCCGGTGGGACAGGTCTCCTGCTCCAGTGAATCGAGTCTGGCGTTGAGCTGGGCCACCGTGGCTTGCAGCCCGCGTTCCGGCTGCTGAGCGCGCAGTTTCGCGCCCATGATGGGCAGGAGGAGGCCAAAACACAGGACAGTGATGCGATGTTTCACGGGACCTTCTCACGTCGGTGGGCCGGTGCCGAGGCACGGCCCAGTTCACCGGACTAGCGCTGGGAACTGCTGCAGCTCAGGCGCTGACCGGAGGACCGCGGGAGAGGGGGAGCAGGCGGGGTGGGGTCGACTCGGCTACAGGGGTCGACTCGGCCGATAGCCGGGGCCGAGGCTGAATCGGGGCGCGCACCTGGGCAGGTGTCGCATGCGCCGTCTCAACGGGTGCGGGGTGTTGCAGGAAGCACAACTGGCTGTGACCACGGGGCAGATTCCCGGTGCTGAGCTGGTTGGCCCCATCGGTCTGGGTAGTTCCAGGTCCGTGAAAGAGGACCGCATCGGCCAGGGGCAGCCCGATGCTGGCACCTCCAAAGATCAGCAGCACCGCCAGCGACTGCCGGCGGAGCCAACCCAGAACTCTCACCATGGGGAGTGAAGGTACTCAGGTGACTGGGGGGCGCAACGGGGCGTTCCCCTTCTCTACCCCCTCGCTACGTCCAGCCCCGCCGCGGACGGACCTGGCTCTCCCGGCGCGGCCTTGCGGAGTGGCCCTTCGGCCGGCAGGAGGAACCAGAGGGTGGTACCGACGCCCTCCACGGACTCGCAGCCGATGGTGCCGCCGTGCATTTCGACGAACCGGCGGCACAGGGCCAGACCCAGCCCGGTGCCCTGCTGCCGCCGGCTGGCGGAACTGTCCACCTGGCTGAATTCCTGGAACAGCTTGGACATGTCCTCGGGCCTGATGCCGACCCCGGAGTCCCGCACCGATACCCACAGCGCCTCCCGTGACAGGTGGCGCAGGGTGTCGCCGGAGCGATCGGCAGGGATAGCCAGCGGCGCCCGGGTGGCGACCGCGGAGATGGTCACGTTCCCGGCGTCGGGGGTGAACTTGGAGGCGTTGGAGAGGAGATTGTAGAGGATCTGCCGGATCCGGGTGCCGTCGGCCAGGATGGGCAGCGGCGCATCACCGATTTCGACGATGCACTGCTGCTGCTTGGGGGTCCGCAGGGCGGCGGTATCGGTGACGGCGCCGTGAATCAGGTCGCGCAGGTCACAGGGCGTCAGGGTGAGCGCCATGCGGCCCGCCTCGATCTTGGACAGGTCCAGCACGCTGTTGATCAGCCCCAACAGATGCTTGCCGTTTCGCAGGATGGAGTCGAGGAACTCCCGCTGGGCCTCATTCAACTGGCCCAGGTCTCCGGTCAGCAGCAGATCGGAGAAGCCATTGATCGCGTTCAGCGGAGTCCGGAGCTCGTGCGACATGTTGGCCAGGAACTGACTCTTGAGTTCCGTGGCCCGCTGCAGCTCACGGTTCTTGCTTGCGAGGATCGTCTCATTGCGGCGGCTCTCCTCGAGCATTTGGGCGCGGTCCAGCCCCACCACCACCTGGTCGCCGAGGGCCTGGAGCAGCCGGACATCGGCATCGGTGAATGGGCGACCATCCCGCCGGTTGAAGACGGCCAGGGTTCCGATGACCATGCCGGCGGCCCGGAGGGGCACACCGACCAGCGAGGTCAACGGCAGGTCGGGCACCGGGAAGTTGCGCGGATCCGCCGCCATGTCAGGCGAGGTGAGCGGCTCTTCATGGGTTACCACCCAGCCCAGGAGCGAGTGATCGACCGGCACCAGCTGGTGCCGGGCGACCGCGATGGGTCCGGTGCCGGCGACGAGGCGCACGAAGCGGCCCTCCTCCACCACGAAGCCGATCGCGGCACTTTCGCTCAGGAGGAGGTCGGCGGCGGCATCCGTCACCACCTGCAGTACGGCCTCCAGGATATCCCCGGAAAAGAGCGCCTCGGCGACCCGTCGCATCCAGGCCAATTCCCGGTCCCGAAGGCTGGCCAGCTGCTCGGCCTGCTTCCGCGCCAGGCGTTCCCGGTGGCGCTGTCGCTCGAGACCCCATCCTGCCAGGCCGAGGAGGACCGCCCCCATGATCAGGAAGGGCCAGCTGCCCGACCGCTCCGACGCCAGGTGCCATAGCCCGACCACGCAGAAGGCCACTCCCAGCGCCACGGCGACTCCGGGAGCCAGGAGGCCGACATCTCCGCTAGCGGGGGGCTGGGGCGAGGTCGAAGGCATCGGACAAAAGCTAAGCCGAAATGTGGGTGTCAGGGGGATCCCCCCCTGCCCCGATATCGGCGTGGCTTACTCCACGATCAGGTCGTGGAACACAGTCTCACCAGTGGCAAGCATCCGCACCAGGTAGGGTCGGCACAGGCCACAGCCGCCGCCACAGCCAGTCTCCCGGATCAGATCAACAAGGGACCAGCCCCGCTGGCGGGCCAGCGGCAGCAGGCGGGTGAAGGGCATTTCGCGGCAGACACACTTGCTGATGATCAGGTTCGGCATGAGCCTGGCTGGGGATGAGGGCTCCCGTGCGGGGTCGTTCCGGCTGGCAGTTTATGGCGTCGTCGGTCGCACTTCCAGTTCACTGACGAGCGCCCGCTGGGGCAGTGCCAGGGCGGCCACGACCGTCTGGGCAACATCCTCAGGGTCGAGGACCCGGCTGAGGTCCGGCTGCAGCAGGGTCTGGTTCCGGATCAGCGAGGTGTTCACCGTGCCGGGGCAGATGGCGATTACCCGGATGTGGTCTGCCCGCACCTCCAGCATCAGCGAGCGGCTGAACCCCAGCATGGCATGCTTGGAAGCGGCATAGGCCGAACCTCCAGCGAAGCCGCTCTTGCCGGCGAGGCTCGCAATGTTGACCACTGCGCCAGTTTGCCGCTGACGCATCCCGGGCAGGACCTCGCGGGTGACCAGGAAGAGGCTCCGGAGATTGGTGGCCATGGTGGCATCCCACTCCGCCAGGCTCAGCTCGGCGAAAGGCTTGAGGATTGCAATGCCGGCGTTGTTGACCAGAACGTCGACGGGGCCGAGCCGGTCGGACACCAGGTTGACCAGCTGGTTCACCGCGACGGGATCCCCGACATCGGCCGGCTGACCTGCGGCGGTGATCCCCGCGGCGCGCAAGTCACTCAGCAGGGCTTCCAGGGGGCCGGCAGAGCGGGCGCAGACGCCGACCCGATACCCCGTCCGCCCCAGGGTGAAGGCAGTGGCTCGGCCGATGCCCTCGGTCGCGCCGGTGATCAGTGCCGTTCCGCTCATGGATCGATCCCGGGATGCAGTGCCTCGGGCAAGCTAATCGGGCTGGGTCCGGTCAGGCGGGCCGACCCCGGAGCGCCACCAGTTCGCGTCTCAAGCCATGCAACTCCCGCATGATCTGGTGATGGTGAACGGCATCAGCGCTGGGCACCTTGCCGATGAAGCAGAAGGTCCCGCCGGGATAGAGAATGGCCTCCTCGACGTCTTTCAGGGAGGCGAACCCTTGCTTCCGTGCGGCCTCCTCAAGCTCGGACTCGGTGATCTTCTCCGCCTTCAGCCGCTCATGGTTGAGGCGTCCGCGTTCCACCAAGCGGTCTGGCGCGCCCTCGATGAGCTCGCTGAAGCGGCGATGGCTGTACGCCAGGCCGACCACTACCGCGTTCAGGGCCAGCAGGGTGGTCGCACCGATGATTCCGCCGAACACCGAGGTGTCGTCGCCGATGATCGCGTTCTGCACGGTGTTCGACAGGGTGAGCAACACCACCAGGTCGAAGGGATTGAGCTGAGCCAGTTCGCGCTTCCCCGCCAGCCGGAGGCCAAGCAGCAGGAACCCGTAGACCAGGATCGGTCGGGCGATCTTCTCCGCGAGAGGCACACCGGGGATCAGAAGGTCGTGCCAGAAGGGAGACATGAGGTGCTCCGGCGCTGGGGTGGGACGGACCCGTGGTCATCGAAGGCTAACAGGCGGGAAGGAGGGATGGGCCATTTGACACCGTAACGTCCGGCCTGCATCATAGCCCAACCTGATCAAGGAGGTCGGCCCATGCGGGTCTATGGCTCAAGCGCCATTCGCAACGTGGCATTCGTGGGCCACGGGGCGGCTGGCAAAACCACGCTCGTTGACGCGCTCGCCTTTGTCTCCGGCTCCAGCAAGCGCCACGGCAACACCCAGGACGGCACCACTCTCACCGATTATTCCGCGGACGAAATAGAGCGCAAGCACTCGATTTCGCTCGGTGTCGGGTTCGCGGAGTGGATGGACGCCAAGCTCAATCTGCTCGACGCGCCCGGGTTCCTGGATTTTCTCGGTGAGGCCACCGCGGCGCTGTATTCCGCCGACGCGGCGGTGGTGGTGCTCAATGCCACCGGAGGGGTCGAGGTCGGGACCGAAAAGGTGTGGGAGATCTGCGATCGGTTGCATCTCCCCCGCCTGATCTTCGTGACCCAGATGGACCGGGAGCGGGCTAATTTCGACCGGGTCTTCGAGGATGTGAAGACCCATCTCTCCCCCAAGGTGGTCCCGGTGGAGATCCCGGTGGGCAACGGGGCCGAATTCCACGGCATCGTCAACCTGCTCACGGACGAGACCCAGCTGTACCGCAAGGGCACCAAGTCGGGGGAGTTCGACACGGGTCCGCTGCCCGACGCAGTCAAGGAGACCTACCAGAAGTACCACGAGCAGCTGGTCGAGGCGATCGCCGCGACCGACGACGCCCTGCTGGAGAAGTATCTTGGCGGTGAGGAAGTGACCCGCGGCGAGATCGTGCAGGCCCTCAAGAAGGGGGTGCTGGCCGGGGAAGTCGTCCCCATGCTGGTGGGGAGCTCCACCCTGACGTACGGGACCCGGGCTCTGTTGACCGACATGGTCGAGCTGCTCCCCTCGCCGCTGGAGGCCCCGATCCCGGACCAGGCGGGTGACCATGGAGGATCGCCGCTCCTTGGGCGCGTCTTCAAGACGGTATCCGAGCCGCATGTGGGCGACGTGACGCTGTTCCGGCTGTACCGTGGTGGCGTCAAGAACGGTGAGGAGGTGTGGAACCACGAGCACAGTGTGGCCGAGAAACTGAGTCACCTCTCGGTGCAGCAGGGCAAGGAACGGATCGAGGTGGGGGAGCTTCACCCCGGTGACATCGGCTCGGTGGCGAAGCTCAAGGACAGCCACACGAACGACACCTTCTGCCGCAAGGACCACGCGGCACACCTGGCGCCGATCCCCTACCCGGAAGCGGTGGCGACCTCAGGAGTGGTGGTGAAGAATCGGGGCGAGGAGGACAAGCTCGCGGCCGGATTACACAAACTGCACGAGGAAGATCCGACCTTCCACTTCGAATACAGCTCGGAGCTGCACCAGACCCTGATTCATGGCATGGGGGAGCGGCATTTCGAGATCATCCTGGGCCGGCTGGAAAAGAAGTTCGGGGTCCACGCCGAGCTGGTGCGTCCCCGGGTGGCCTACCGCGAGACACTCCGGGGAAAGGCCGAGGGCCAGGGCAAGCACAAGAAGCAGAGCGGCGGGCGGGGGCAGTACGGCGACTGCTGGGTACGGCTCGGCCCGCGCCCCCGCGGGGCGGGATACGAATTCGTGGACAACATCGTGGGGGGCGTGATACCTAACAAGTACATCCCCGCAGTCGACCGGGGGATCCAGGAGGCGGCGGCACGGGGAGTGATCGCCGGCTTCCCGCTGGTGGATTTCCAGGCCGAGTGCTTCGACGGCTCCTACCACGACGTGGACTCCAACGAAATGTCGTTCAAGATGGCCGGGATCCTGGCCTTCCGGAACGTGTCACCCAAGGCCCGGCCGGTGCTGCTCGAACCCCTGCTGGACGTGACGGTGTGGGCCCCAGGCGACATCCTGGGCGACGTGATGGGGGACCTGTCCTCGCGACGGGGCCAGATACTCGGCACCGAGACGGACGGACGCCTGACCCGGATCAAGGCAGTGGTACCGGAGGCCGAGATGCACAAGTACTCCACCACCCTCCATTCCATCACTCACGGGCGGGGCACTTTTCACCTGGAGCAGCACGGCTACGCCGAGGCCCCGCCGGAAGTGACGGCGAAGGTGGCGGCGGAACACAAGAAGGACGACAAGGATGAGGAGTAACCCTGCGGCCGACCCGCTGACCGGCCGTCCGGGAGCAATCCCGGCGGCCGGTGGCTCAACGGACCATCCGGGCCCGATCGATCGGAGAGGCGATGACCCGCGCCACTGGGGTCTGGCGGGTGAGTTCCTCCACGGCGCGCTTCATGCCGAGCAGCACCATGCCAAGCTTCGCCTCCGACCCGGTCATGGCCTCCAGCATTACCTCGTCGTCGACCCTCACTATGACGAAGTACCCGCCCTGGCCCTTCACCAGCACCTGCTCAATTGATCCCAGCTGAAGTTCCCGGACGCTGCGCTCCCCCAGGGTGAGCAGCGCGGCGCCCATGGCGGAGACGTGGTCCTCGTCCGAGCCCACCGGCAGCACAGAGGCGAGGACCAGCCCGTCGCTGCTGACGGTGGCGGCGCCACCGATACCGGGCGTGTCCGATACCAGCTGTCGCAGGATCTGCTGCATGTCTGCCATCAGTGCCATGGTTATCACCACTTCCCCGCTCCGCAGAGTGTTCCGAGCCCGCGGGGGCAGTCTCCACCCCGGGGCGACCCTGGATCGTGATCCGTTCCCCACTCCGTGACGACCGGGTCAGGCGCCAGGAGGCATGAGAGACACAAGGTGGCGTCCGCGCCGCGGTTCGGCAAGCCGGTGCCGGCGACCGCGCATCATTGCGCCGAGGGATCACCGCAACAGGTCAAACTCGCGCAGGCCTCGACCCCTTGGTCAGTGCAACCTGCAACGCCACGTTCCGGTGCCACCAGGAGTCCCCCGGCGATATCTGTCCGGGAGGCGCTGCGAACGACTCTTAGGCATCATCTCGATACACGAGGGTGCACCGGGGACGAAGAGAGAGTGCTCGGTGGGGCTTGGTGGTTGGCGCCGCATCTCCGCACCTGCCGCCGGTGTACGCGGTTAGATTCGGGTACTGTCCCACCGGGGAGCGCACCGCTCCGCCTCGGGACTCCATTCCACGATGCCTGGGTGGCGGTCGGAGACGATGTGATCTACGGAGTTCTCGCGGACCTGCTGCTGTTCGTCCACGTCTGGTTCATGAAGTTCGTAGCACTGGGCGGGCTCGCGGTGATACGCTGGCGGTGGCTCATGTGGATCCACCTCCCCTGCGCGTTGTTGGGCGCGGTCCTCGCGCTGGGCGGGTGGTTCTGGCCCTTCGCGGGGTTGGAGGGATGGCTCCGGGCGGAAGGGGCCGCCCACGGCTATTCGATAAACCTGGTCGACCGTTATCTGCCGAGTTGGCTCCACCCGGCATCACTGCCTCGCTTCCTGGAACTGGGGATCGGACTCCTGGTGCTGGGCCTGAACGTCTACATCTACCATCGAGTGTTCCGGCAACGTCGGCCGGTGCCCGCCCCGGAGGCAACCGATGCCTGAGCGTACCGGCGGGAACCTGCCGGGCGGGTCCCGCTCCAGCCGCCCGCCGGGCATCGATCCGTCGCTGACGACCACGTGTTTTACCCTCGATGGCTATCGGATC
>CALMOP010000065.1 GCA_937871775.1 uncultured Gemmatimonadota bacterium
CACTGGCGGTACCGGGCGTCGCCAGGGTAATCGGCGGGCCGCCGGAAACGGAGACGACCTTCAATTGCACCGTGGTGCCGGACAGGTAGGCGATCCGGTCCCCGTCCGGGGAGAAGAACGGGTTGAACGCCCCCGTGGTGCCCACCAGCGGCGTGGCATCGAGCCGGTCGCGTTCCCGAACCCACAACTGATCCCCACGCTCGCCCGGCCCGACATACACGAACCGCTTGCCGTCTGGCGAGATCGCGATATTCACCCCCAGGACCCCCTGCCGCATCGCCTGCTCAGGGGCCATCCCCATGCTGTAGCGGATCACGGGCCCGGGCGGGGTGGGGCGGAGCAGAGCCCAGGCGGCGGTCGCCAGCGAAAGCACCGCGATGGCGGTTGCGGCGGCGAGGGCGGTCCGGACGGCCCGGCGGTACGGCGGCAAGGCGGTAGCTCCGCCGCTGGCCGCGGCTGCTGTTGCGAACCCGGGATTGGTCAGGGCCTCGGCGAATGCCTTGGCGGTCTCGAACCGGTCGGCCGGCAGCTTCTGCAGCGCGGTCCGCACCGCGGCTTCCACGTGGGGTGGAATGGTCCGGCGCTGGAGGGTGAGTCCCCGCGGCTCCTCCGTCATCACCCGGGCAATGATGGCCTGCGCCGTGGCGCCGGTGAACGGCGGCTCGGCGGTGAGCATCTCGTACAGCACGCAGCCCAGGGCGTAGATGTCGGCCTTGGGGGTGATCTCCCGCTCGCCCATGGCCTGCTCGGGGCTCATGTAGTGGGGGGTGCCGAGACTCATGCCGGTCTCGGTCATCCGGGTGCCGCCGTCGGAGCGGCTGACCGCCAGCGCAATGCCGAAGTCGGCCACCAGGGCGTGGCCGCCATGCAGCAGGATGTTCTCGGGCTTGATGTCGCGGTGCACCACCCCGTGCTCGTGGGCGTACTGCAGCGCGTCGGCCACCTCGCGGGCGGTGCGTACTGCGTCGTCCACCGGCAGCTGGTGTTCGCGCGCCAGCCGGTCCCGCAGGCTCTCACCCTCCACGTACGGCATGACGTAGAAGACCAGGCCGTCGGCCTCACCCGAGTCGTACAGGCTCAGGATGTGGGGATGCTGGAGATTGGCCGTGGTCTTGATCTCGGTCAGGAACCGATCGGCCCCGAGGATGGCCGCGAGTTCGGGTCGGAGAACCTTCATCGCGACCCGGCGGTCGTGGCGCAGGTCGTGGGCGAGATACACCGTGGCCATGCCGCCCTGCCCGAGTTCCCGCTCGATGCGATAGCGGTCGGCCAGGGCGGCGCTGAGGCGGGAGGGGATGGTGGACATGGCGACTACGAATGTACCGGCCTGAGGACCCCACGATAGGGCGCGGCCCAACGGGGGTCACCGGAGCGGATCCGCCCAACCCTGCTGGCGCTTCGGAGGTTCGGTCGCTCTGAGGCGGCCTACGGCCGCACGATCCGGCTCATGTAGGCGTCGCCGTGGTAGGTGCTTTCCAGCACCGCCGCGCGCTTGAGGTCCCCCGACACGCTCACACCGGCGATCGGACGCGGCATCGAACCGAGCCGCTCCAGCCGGCCGGGCTCGCGCACCCGGTAGAGCACCACCGACTCCGGCGTGTCCCACGGCACGAACAGCACCGAGCCATCCTCGAGGAACCGCGCCCCACCCTGCTCCGCCGGGGTGGCCGCCCACAGCACCGGGGTGCCGCCCGCGACTGGCACCACCGCCACTCCCATGGAGTCGTTGGTGCCGGCGTTCCAGCCGCTGAGGGCGAGGCGTTGGCCCGCCCGGTCGGAGCTCACACCACTCAGGTCGCCGAACCAGGCCGGCCGGCGGATTTCGAGCCGATTGTCGCCCCGCTGCACAATCACCCGGTCGCTGGTGGCCGGGATCCAGGCCCAGCCGTCCGGCAGCGGGGTGACGCTGCGGGTCAGCGAGTCCGGCAGATCGACCGCGCGACTCACCGCCCCGGTCCGGACATCCAGGAGCCCGAGGTGGACCCCCGCCCGGGTCTGGTTCATGACGGCGACCGTCACCGAGTCCACCCACCATGCGGCCCGGGGGCTGCCCCCCATGTTGAGCGGAGTCTCGTTCCCGCCGGTGAACGGGATGATCGAGTAGCGCCGCTCGGTCCGGCCGGCACTGGTGGGGCGGTTCCGGGTCAGCAGCAGTCGGGCTCCATCGGGCGAGACCTGGGCGCCGACCCGGGTCGAGGTCTTCGCCAGGCGAGCCGGCTCGGCAAACTTGCCCTGCAGCGCGTCGGCGAACCCGAGCGCCCACAGGCTGTACTCATAGGTCCCGTCGTCGATGACCAGGGTGGAGCCGTCCGCCGTCACGCTGAAGTTGTTGAAGTTGCCCGACAGCAGAGTGTCCTGTCGGGTGGCCAGCCGGCCGGTCGAGGGGTCGATCCCGACCCGGACGATGGACTCGAACCCTTCGCCGGAGCGGGTCAGCCAGAGGGCGTCACTGGTGATCCGCCCGGGGCAGGTGCAGGAGATGAGGACATGATCGGCCACCTTGCCCTGACGGTCGAAGACCTGCCAGAACCCGCGGCCCGCCTGCACCACCAGGGCCACGATCCACTTGCCTCCGGGTGAGACGCTCAGTCCGGTCAGTCCCAGGCCGGGGCCGGCCACCCGGATGCTGTCCCGCACCGTGCCGTCGATCGAGGTCACCTTGACCTGGAACACCGAGTCCTGCCCGGTCACCGGCGGGCCGACCAGCAGCGAATCACCGCCGGCCCAGAACATCGCGGCGCCGGAACTCAGGTAGCGCGGCGGGCCGCCCAGCCCCGAGACGAGGTAGTAGCCCCAGCGTCCCTTCCAGGTGCCGAGGAAGATGAGGTTGCGGCGATCGGGGCTCCACTCCAGCCCGTAGGCCGCCGAGGCGCCTTCCAGGATTCGATGAGTCGCGGTGCCGCCCACGTCCTGTACGTCGACCGAGTAGGAACAGCCCCGGTCACCGCAGTTGTGGGTGATGTAGGCCAGCTGCTTGCCGTCGGCGCTGATGGCCGAGGCGTAGACCGAGCCACTGAACGTGAGCTGGGTCCGATCGCGCAGGGCGAAGGCCGGCCCGCGGTGGCTCAGCCTGCCGGTGGCGACCAGGGCGCCGAGCCCGGCCGCGAACAGCACGGCGGCCGCGGCAATTCCGATGGCCAGGCCCCGCCGCGATCCGCTGGCGGCCGCGACCGCGGCAGCCGGCTTCACCTCCAGCGCCCGGGAGAACTCCCCGGCGGAGGCGAACCGGTCGGCCGGCGTCTTGTCGAGCGCCCGGGCCACGGCGGCATCGATGTTCTCGGGCACCGAGCCGCGCACCACCCGGAGGTGGGTGGGCCGCTCGGTCATCAGCTTGGCGATCATTGCCTGGGCGTTGGGACCGGTCACCGGCGGCTCACCGGCCAGCATCTCGTACAGCACCGCGGCCAGGCTGTAGAGGTCGCTCCGGGCGTCGAGCTGCCGGTCGCCGGTGGCCTGCTCCGGGCTCATGTACTGCGGGGTGCCCAGCGAGAGCCCGGTCTCGGTCAGCCGGTTACCGCCCGCTTCCTTCACGGCTAGGGCGATGCCGACGTCCGCCAGCATCGCTTCGCCTTCCAGCAGCAGGATGTTCTCCGGCTTGATGTCCCGGTGCACCACTCCCATGCGGTGGGCATAGTCGAGGGCGCTGGCCACCTGCCGGGTGATCGTCAGCGCCTCCTCGAGCCCCAGCTGCTTCTCGCGGGTGAGCTTGTCGCGCAGCGATTCGCCGCGGACCAGCGGCAGCACATAATAAAGGAAGCCGCCGGCCTCCCCCGAATCGATCAGGGTCAGGATGTGCGGGTGGTCCAGCCGGGCCGTGATCTTGATCTCGGCCAGGAACCGTTCGGAGCCCAGTACCGCGCCCAGTTCGGGCCGCAGCACCTTGAGGGCGACCTCGCGCTCATGCTTGAGGTCGGTGGCGAGGTAGACCGTGGCCATCCCGCCAGCGCCCAGCTGGCGTTCGATGCGGTAGCGGTCTTCCAGGGCAGTGGCGAGGCGGGTATCGGTCATAGTGGGCTGCAAAATGGCGTCACCGAGCCGGGATCACCAGTCGGCCGGCCAGCAACATGAAGCAGACCGAGGGCCGTCCCTGCGGCGGGTCTCGACTCAGGCGGGCTGCAGCGGGTGGCGCCAGCGGAGCGCCGGGAAACGGGCGTAGTCGCGGTCGGAGGTGATGAACTCCGACCGCTGCATCACGCACGTCCATGATGTCGAGCAGGCTGGCGGTGTCATCCAGATCCACGCTGGGCTGGGGCCCCTGGCCGCCGAAGGTGGGGAGCGGCACCAGCGGGGTGGCCGAGCCGGCCTCCCGACGGGTCTGCGATTCCAGCGTCACCAGCCCGGGGCGCAGCGTCCGACTTGGTCGGGTCCAGTCGGGTGGTCAGGCGCTCCAGGCGCTCGCGATCGGCCGATCCAGGCAGACCTGGACCGGCTCCGCCACCCGCCCGGGTTGCGCCGACGCATTCATGAGGCTGAGTCTTGAAGTCATGATATCAAGGCAGGTCGTCCGGGTCCACGCCGGCTCGCCGAGTGGTTTCGGTCAGCGCGAGGGAGCCGAGGAGCCCTGCAGCTGGCGCACCAGGCCGGGGAGATTCTGGACGACCATCACCCGGGTGGCCGGGTTCCGGCGCACCATCGCGAAGGTCTTGCCGTCGGGCGAGATGGCGTAATTGGTGTGGGGCGTGGTGCCGACGTAGTCGGCCACCGAGAACAGCGGGTGCCGCGCGGTGACGGCGAACTCGGGGACGGTGCGAACGGTAGCGGCGATCAGCATGAGCTGCCCGTTCGCCAGGCCGCGGTAGAACAGTTCCCGCCCATCCGGGCTCCACAGCGGTTCGCTCCCGCCAGTCAGCGACACCTGGACCTGGTCCCCCTCCGCGGGGTAGGGGCGGACATACACCTGCGGTTCCCCGGACTGGTCGGACACGAAGGCAATCCAGCGGTCATCGGGCGAGAGGGCCACATACTGGTCGTCGAACGGGCTCGCGACGATCGGTGTCATCGGACCGTGGCCGTTGTGCTGCACGATGCCGATGTCGAGTCGGGAACCGGGGCGCAGATCCGCGCCGATGGTGATCAGTCCGCTGCCATCCCGCAGCCAGAGTCCGGTGTAGCTCAGGCTGGGGGAAGCGAACAGCGATTCGGCGGGTTCGGCACTGCCCGGCCGCTTGCGATAGATCCCCAGCGCGCCGGACCGGGTGGAGGAATAGGTGATGAAGCGTCCGTCCGGCGTCCAGGTGGCGTCGTGGCCGTCGCGGTCAAACGTGGCCCGGGAAAGGGTGCCCTCGTCCAGGGACAGGATCCACACGTCCCGTCCATCCGCGATATTGAAATCGGTGGCGAGACGCCGGCCGTCGGGAGCGAATCCCGGGGCGTGGAAGTTGTGGCGTTCGGCCGTGGCGGGGCGTGCGCTTCCCGCGCGGTCGATGAACTGGAGCGAGCGGGGTTCCTCGGGGATGTAGGCCAGCGTCCCGGTGGGCGCGACCGCGAATTGCGCCAGGCCGGTGCCGGTGATCGAGACACCGGTCGCGATGGTCACTCCGGGACCCTCGAGGCGAGGGTGCGCCGGATCCAGCGATTGCGCCTGGAGCGTGCCATCCGGCTGGACCGACAGCAGATAGCCCATGGCATAGCGGGCCTCGACCACCGGTCGTTCCAGCAGCGCGGTGCGCCGCCCGGTCTCCAGGTCGAACAGGAAGAGTGGTCCGGCCGCGGCACCGAGTTTCTGCGCGACCAGCGCGGTCCGGCCATCGGGGAGAATCTGCTGCAGCTGCACGTCCTTGGTCACTTCGGCGAACCGGTTCCTGACCGAATCACCGCGGCCCAGTTCCGCCAGTCCGCGGCCCGCGCCGCCCTCGGGACTGTACCAGAGCACGCCGTCGCGGCCCCACGCCGCCGCCGCCGTGGTGCGAACCGCCCCGGGAAGGGGAATCGGCATTCCGCCGTCCACCGGGACTCGATAGGACGCCAACCCGCCGCGGCTGACCAGCAGCCAGCGTCCATCCGGTGAGACGATCGGACTGGCCGTGCCCTCGGTCCCCTGAACCGGAGTGGGCTCGGCGGCGGCGAGCGGCTGCCGCATCACGCGATTGACGCCATCGGGGCCCACCGCCACGAAGAACACCGTGCCGCCATCCGCCGAGAGCGCCAGCTGGTGCTGCAGCCCGGCACCGCCCGACCCGCCCAGGCCCGGTGCCAGGATCGCGAGCCGGGAGGGGGGCGAGGGCACCGCGGCTGCCGGCCGCAGCCAGCCCCAGGCGGCGAGGGCGGCGAGGGTGAGGAGGGTGACGACGGTAGCGACGGTACGGCGGTAGGGCGGTACGACGGGCCTCACCCCCGCTCCCCCTCTCCACTTTGTGGAGAGGGGGCCGGGGGGTGAGGCGAGTGCCTCCCCGAACTCGGCCGCGCTGGCGAACCGGTCGGCCGGCAGCTTTTCCAGCGCGGTGAGCACCGCCTCCTCGACGCCCGGCGGCACGCTGCGACGGAGGGTCCGCGGGGGCCGGGGATCATCGGTCATCAGCTTCGCCACGATCGACTGTGCGGTCGGCCCGGTGAACGGCGGCTCGCCGGTGAGCATCTCGTAGAGCACGCAGCCCAGGGCGTACACATCGGAGCGGGCGGTGATCTCCCGCTGCCCCATGGCCTGCTCCGGGCTCATGTAATACGGCGTACCCAGGCTCATGCCGGTCTCGGTCATCCGGGTGCCGCCGGCCTTGCTGGTGGCGAGCGCGATGCCGAAGTCGGCCACCAGGGCGCTGCCATCGTGCAGCAGGATGTTCTCGGGCTTGATGTCGCGATGGATGACGTCGTGCCGATGGGCGTAGTCGAGGGCGCTGGCGACCTCGGTGGTGATCCGCACCGCCTCGTCTACCGCGAGCTGTTTCTCGCGGTGGAGCCGGCCGCGGAGCGATTCGCCCTCGACGTACGGCATCACGTAGTACAGCGATCCGCCGGCCTCGCCCGAGTCGATCAGGCCGAGGATGTGCGGATGCTGCAGATGGGCGGTGGTCTTGATCTCCGCCAGGAAGCGCTCGGCCCCGATGATGGCGGCCAGCTCGGGCCGCAGCACCTTGACCGCGACCTTGCGATCATGCTTGAGGTCGTGGGCCAGGTACACGGTGGCCATCCCGCCCTGACCCAGCTCGCGCTCGATCCGGTAGCGGTCGGCCAGGTCGGTGGTCAGACCGGTGGTGCCGATCATGGTAGCCTGAAGATGGGGCGGGAAGGGGAAAGGGGAAAGGGGAAAGGAGCGTGCCGACCCGCTATGTTCCCTTTCCGCTTCCGCGCCGCCGGCGCGGGAAGGTCTCGACACTGAATAGTGGAGCAGCGACATGGCCGACAAGAAGATCATCGCCGTCATCGGCGCCACCGGCTCCCAGGGCGGTGGACTGGTCCGCGCGATCCACAGCGATCCCGGCTCCCCGTTCCGGGCCCGCGCTGTCACCCGCAACCCCAACTCCGAGGCCGCCAGGGCCCTCGCCAAGCTGGGCGCCGAAGTCGTGGCCGGCGACGTGGACGATGCCGGGAGCCTCGAACGCGCCTTTCAGGGCGCCCACGGCGCCTTCTGCGTCACCTTCTTCTGGGCCCACTTCTCCCCGGAGAAGGAACTGGAGGAAGTCCGGACGATGGCCGCGGCCGCCAAGAAGGCCGGGCTCCAGCACGTGATCTGGTCCTCCCTGGAAGACACCCGCAAGCTGGTGCCGCTCAGCGACAACCGGATGCCCACCCTCATGGGCAAGTACAAGGTCCCCCACTTCGATGCCAAGGGTGAGGCCAATCACTTCTTCATCGACGCCGGCGTACCGACTACGATCTACTACACCAGCTTCTACTGGGACAACTTCATCTTCTTCGGCTCGGGGCCCAAGCCGGGGCCGGATGGCAAACTGTTACTCACCTTGCCGATGGGCGACAAGAAGCTGCCCGGCATTGCCGCCGAGGACATCGGCAGGTGCGCCTACGGGGTGTTCAAGCGGGGCAAGGAGTTCATCGGGAAGGAAATCGCCGTGGCGGGCGAGTTGCTCACCGGCGCCGAGATGGCCGCCAAGCTCAGCAAGGCGCTGGGCAAGCCGGTCGCCTACAACCCGGTGTCGCCGGAGGTGTACCGCGGCTTCGGCTTCCCCGGCGCCGACGACATGGGCAACATGTTCCAGTTCAAGCGCGACTTCAACGCCGAGTTCTGCAAGCCACGAGATCCGGCCTTCGCGCGGTCGCTCAACCCGGCGCTGCAGAGCTTCGATCAGTGGCTGGCGGCGAACGCGGCGAAGATTCCGCTGGAGTGAGGGGCGGGGAAGACACCGGGACAACGGTGAAACAACGGGACAACAACGGGTAGGGCGGGAGCTGCAGCTCCCGCCCTACCCGTTGTCTCCCCCGCAATTTTCCCCTAGTCTTCCCGCGATCTTCCCTTAGTCTTCCCGTACTCTTCCCGATGTCTACCCGCGGTCTTCCCCTCTGGGAGTCCACCGATGAGTCGGTCATTGCCAGCTGTGCTCTCCCTCTGCGTCGCGTTCACCGCGGCCGCCGCCGCCCAGGTCGCGCCGACCCCCCAGTACCGCGCCCTGCCGAGCGAGGCGCCGGCCGAGTTGAAGCTCCCGGCCCAGGAGTTCGACTACACCCGCCGCGACGTCATGATCGCCATGCGGGACAGTGTGAGGCTGCATGCGGTGATCCTGGTGCCCAAAGGCGCCCGGGGCGCCCCGATCCTGCTCACCCGCACCCCCTATGACGCCAAGGCGCTCACCAGCAACGCCCACAGCGCCCACCTCGGTCCGACCCTCTACGGCTACGACAACGCCACCGATGTGATTGTCGAGGGCGGCTACATCCGGGTGGTGGAGGATGTGCGCGGCAAGTACGGCTCGGAAGGCGACTACGTCATGAACCGGCCGCTGCACGGGCCGCAGAACCCCACTCCGGTCGATCATGCCACCGATACCTGGGACACCATCGACTGGCTGATCAAGAACATCCCCGAGACCAACGGCAAGGTCGGGATCCTGGGCATCTCCTATGACGGATTCCTGCCCCTGATGGCCCTGGTCAATCCGCACCCCGCCCTCAAGGTGGCAGTGCCGATGAACCCCATGGTCGACGGCTGGATGGGCGACGACTGGTTCCACAACGGCGCCTTCCGGCAGCAGAACCTGCCCTACATCTACGAGCAGGTGGTGACCCGCGACAACTCGGCGCGGTGGTGGACCAGCCATTTCGACGACTACGACATGTACATGCAGGCGGGGTCGGCCGGTGAGCTGGGCCGGCGCCGCGGGCTGGAGCAGAGCGGGTTCTGGCGCAAGATCCTCGAACACCCGGACTACGACGCCTTCTGGCGGGATCAGGCGGTGGACCGGATCCTGGCGACCCAGCCCCTCAAGGTGCCGGTGATGCTGGTGCACAGCCTCTGGGACCAGGAGGACATCTACGGCGCCCCGGCGGT
>CALMOP010000066.1 GCA_937871775.1 uncultured Gemmatimonadota bacterium
CGTCGTCATCGTGGGCGCCGCCGGCTCCGTCATGATCGTCGTCGTCATCGTGGTCGCCACCGACTCCATCATGATCGTCGTCGTCATCGTCGTCATGATAGCCCCCGCCCCCCCCGCCCAGGGTGGCGGGATTCGCATTGAAGGGGTTGAACCCCAGCTGCACCCGATCGAACACCACCGAGTCAGGTGCCACCGTTGGCACCACGCTGGGCGTGGTCACCACCCGGACCCGACGCAGCGTCGTCGACAGGGAGCTGACGGTCCAGCAGGTCGTGTTGGGGAAGGGCTGAGCCGTGACCGACTGACAGTGAGTGCCAGGGCTCAGGGAATCGAAGGCCACCGTGCCGAGCAGCCGCACCCGGTTGCCCAGCACCTCATTGCGATGGGCGGTGGTGGTGTTGCTCGCCGATCGCCGCGAGACGGTGAGCATCAGTGGCGCCAGGCTCACCAGAGCCAGGGCCAGCACCGTCAGCGAGACCAGCACTTCCACCAGCGAGATGCCGGCCTTGCCCGGCGCCGTGGACTGCAGCGTGGACTTCATGGGTACACCCTCACAGGACCCGCGGTATTCAGGATAGTGGGCCGGGCTCGGGCGTCCGCGGGGAAGCTTCCGAGGTCCACGGCAGGGTACGGCTGGGCAGACCCCCCATGGGGGCGGGCCATCGCGTTCCGGAGATGGGCCCTCGCCGCGGCGCCGACTTGCCCCCGCCGTTGAGCCGGCGTGGCGGGTTCAGGCGTCGTTAGGCAATCCAGCAGCAAGGTGTCCATAGCTTCGAGTGCTCCGTTGCACATGTACTGCAGTTCATGAAAGGCAAACTATGGGCCTGACAGAGAGGGCGTCGGTGTCAGGAATGTTGACGGCTGGAAAGCGCGCGAATTGCTGTGTTCTCGGGCGGTGAGGGAGCGTTTCACACCATGAGCTGTAGTGAAAGCTGTGCTAGCGCGAGATGTTGCTAGGCGCTCTCTGACACCTGCCGTGCGCATTGCGGTGGTACGCGCCAGGGCGCTGGGGGAAGTAGGCCGCCCTAACACGCCAACGGGCGACCCGAGGGCCGCCCGTCGTGAGGGAACCGCGGTGGTGCCTGGGTCAGTAGCTCGGCCAGTTATCCAGCCAGGCGTTCCGGGTCAGCACCAGCGCCGTGGTGGTGGACGAGGGTACCAGCCGGGCCATGGCGCTCCTGATATCGGTCGAACTGTACCAGTACTGCGGGTTGCCGGACGAAATGTCCGCGCCGACGGGCTGCGGGGTCATGCTGGGGACGCCGCGGTTGAGCCCGCTGATGACAGTGCCCCAGATCTGCGGGCTGCCAGTGGTGTTGAAGTTGCCCCCTGCCAGCACTACCCCATGGATCTGCAAGGAGGAGGTGGTGGTCAGGTTGCCGGTCACGATCAGGCTTCCACGCCAGTCAATGGCGGTTGTGATATTGCAGTTGCCGGTGACCAGGATCACCGGGTAAGCGGGCGTCGAGGGCCAGCTGCCGCTGCAGTTGGAGCGGACATAGTCCGGGGTGATCGCTCCGCCGTTGACGATGCCATTCCAGTCGATATGGGTGGCGCCGTACGCGGCGGCGACGGTTCCCAGGTTCCCCACCGTACTGGGGTTGTTCAGGGTGGCTGTTCCGGAATAGCCACCGGCAATCGTGGCGACTGGGTTGACGTTGTTGGGGTACCCCGCGGCGTGGCTTGCGTCCGCGCCGTCGTGGTTGCCGCCGGAGGTGGTCATGCCGTTGAGACTGGTCCAGGCCGCCAGCACATTCATCTGGGTGCTGCCGGTCGGGGGGGTCAGGACCTGGGCAAAGCTCCGCGACGCCACCGGAACGCCGGCGCCGAGTCGGCTCGCCGAGGTGGCCGTACCCGTCGCGTAGGCCACCCACACGTCACCGGCGGTGGCGGCCGAGTCACGGACCCGGCGCAGCGACACTGCGGCCGAGCCGCCCGGCAGGCCGCTGATCGTGGTGTCGAAGCTCCCGCTGGCCGGCAGGGCGCTCAGATTGGCGAGGTAGCGCGCCATGCCGGTCTGGGCCAGAGCCGCGGCGTCCATCGCGGCCTGCTGGTCCGAGAAGCTGCGCAGTTCCGCGCTGGTCCGGGTGAACCCGAGGACCAGGGCGATCGACAGCAGTGCCACCAGCAGCACCACCATCGGCAAGGTGAACCCGCGGCGGTCGGCGCGCATCAGCCCCGGATCAACGGTCTCATCAGTCGTCGTCATCATAGCCTCGGGCATGGTGATCGTCAGGTCTTCAGGTTCCCGGCAGCACCGGAGTGCCATCCTCGCCTCCTCGCCTTCTAGCCTTCTCGCCCCCTCAGTCGGGGCGGTTGTGGAAGAAGACGTCCGAGGTGACTCTCACGGTGGTCCGGCTGGGCGTCTGCCGGGGCATGGAATCGCTCTGGGCATCCAGCTGCAGCTGCAGCCCCCGGAGGTCCGACAGGGTGCCGGGGATAGTGCTCTGGGGGGTGGTGCCGTTGAGGACGTAGTAGCGGAACCGTGCGGTGGTGTCGAACGGCGCCGCCAACTCCTGCTCGGTGTTGGGCGTTACGAGCTTGCGCCACAGCCCGATCTTGCCGGGGACCAGGGTCGAGGTCTTGAACTCGTACGAGACCCGGCGGTACAGCAGCACCGGCTGACCTGGCTTGGGGGTCGGGGACACCGTTCCCGCCAGGGTCACGAGCCGGCCCGCATTGGTGGACACCGAGCCCGGCGCCGGCAGGGTGCTGATCCCGACGGCGGCCGCGGTGCAATCGCTGGCGGTGCCGGAGTTGGTCAGCGTGACGCCGCTGGTGATGTAGGTGTAGCTGGTGGTGTTGTTGAGTACCGCGAATCCCGAGAACCCCGGGGCGAAGTACAGCGACGAGTCGCTGGGGAGCATGCTGACGGTGCTCGAGCCGGCGGTGTACTTGCACAGCAGGCCCAGGGCGTAGGGCACCCGCAGGGTGACGCTCTTGTAGTCGGCCGCCAGGGCCTCGACGCCGCCTCCGGGCTCCACCATGCGAAGCTCCGAAGCAAGCAGGTTCAGGCTGCCGGTCGCCACCCGGCGGGCGCCGCCCATGGCGTCCCGCGAGGCCTGGGCCCCGGTCTCGGCGGTGATCAGCCGGATCACGGCGATCCCCGCCAGGGCCCCGACAATCATGCCGACCAGCAGTTCGATGAGCGTGAAGCCCGCCACGCGGCGGCGAGGTGTCTGCATTAGTAGTTCATCGGGTTGTAGACGACGATATTGGCCCGGTCGAATGTGATCGTATCGGCCTTGAGCGTCGGGTAGACGTCCGGGGTCACGATCACCGTCAGGGTGTTGCGGTTGGTGCTGTCCCGCACGATCGTGGTGCAGGCGTGATACGGAAACGGCTGGGCCGTGGTGCTGTCGCAGGTGGTGCCGGGAGACATGGTGCTGAAGGAAATGGCACTCAGCCGGCGCGCCCGGTTGGCCACCACCGCGTTCCGGAACGCCACGTTGTTGTTGGCCTGCGACCGCCGCTGCACGGTCAGCATCAGCGGCGCCAGGCTCACCAAGGCGAGGGCCAGCACCGTCATCGACACCAGCACCTCCACCAGGGAGATGCCGGCCTCGTGGCGGGATCGGGTAGCGGCGGTCATGGGACGATCCTGACCTGGCCCGCGGTGGTCATGACGACCTTCCGGGTCCGGTCCCCTGCGGTAATGGTCACGGTGTCGACCAACGAGGTGAACCCGGCCGGATAGACATCCACCGCGGTGGCGCTGAACGCCACCGTGGCGATGCCGAAGTCGGTGCTGGGTCCGATGCTCCGTGACAGCAGCACGGTCCCCGAGGTGCGGTCGGTGAGGCGGTAGATTCCATGGTCGCAGTCGCAGCTGATCCGGACCGGCTTCCGTTGCCGCCCCGCCAGCGCCACCGCCTGGGACAGGTCATCTGCGATCAGGCCGGCCACCCGCCGGGTCTTCCAGTTGGTGGTGGTCTTCCGGATCGAAGGGATAGTGGTCAGGGCCAGAAAGCTGACCGTGGTCACCGTGATCATCAGTTCGATGAGGGTGAATCCGGCGTTCCGGCGCGTGTGCATCAGTGACATGGCCTCGGGCTCCGTTAGAGGTCGCCTTCGGCGGGTCAGTGTGCAATCGTCGTGCCCGGTTATTCAGCACTAATTGTGCTGTGTTTGTGCATATTTTATATGCACTTGCAACGCTGCGATACTATGCGCTGACTACTTTTGATACAGCTATTCTGCCCGCTTCTGCGGCGAACGCAGCCCCCACGGCGATCTGCCAACTTCGCTTCCTGACCCGCCGGGTCCGCACCCGGCCTGATAACCAGGAGAACCCCTGTGCCGCTCGTCACCCACATGATCGGTTGCTGCCCCGGGCGGCTGTACCCTTGCCTCCTGGCCTGGCTGGCCCTCGGCTGTGCCCCCCCCGCCGAGGCCGACCTCGTGGTCTTCGGGCGGATCTGGACCGGGGACTCCACCCGCCCCTTCGCTGCCGCCGTCGCGACCCGGGGCGATACCATCCTGGGGGTCGGCGACAGCGCCGGCATCGCGTCCCGGATCGGCCCCGCGACCCGGGTGTTCCACAACGGCGCCGGACTGGTGGCGCCGGGTTTCATGGATGGGCACGTCCACCTGCTGGACGCCGGGTTCCAGCTGCGCAGCATCGATCTTCGCGACGCCGACTCTCCGGAGGAGTTCGTGCGCCGGATCGCCGCGTTCGCGCGGGAACGGAAGCCCGGCGAGTGGATCACCGGGGGGGACTGGGACCACGAGCGCTGGCCCGGCGCGCCCCTGCCGCGGCGGGAGTGGATCGACTCGGTCACCCCCAACAACCCGGTGTTTGTCCCGCGACTCGATGGCCATATGGGGCTGGCGAACGGGCTGGCGCTCCGGGCCGCGGGAATAGACCGGAGCGCCCCAGACCGCCCCGGCGGGATCATCGTGCGGGGTCGGAACCGCGAGCCCACCGGCATCCTGAAAGACGGAGCGATGCAGCCGGTGTATGCCGCCATGCCGGCGCCGAGTGACGCCCAGGTCGACGCGGCTCTGCGCCGAGCCATGGACTTCGCGTTGTCGAGGGGGGTGACCGCGGTGGCGTCGGTGAGCGCCGAATGGAGCCAGGTCGCGGGACTGATCCGCGCCCATGCCACAGGTCGGCTTCCGATTCGGGTCGCCCTCTACCCGTCCCTCAGCGATTGGCTCCGGGTGGCGGACAGCGTGCGGAGCCGGGGGCCCGGCGACGACTGGCTCCGGCTCGCCGGCGTGAAGGGCTATGTGGACGGGTCGCTCGGCTCGACCACGGCCCTCTTCTTCGAGCCTTACACCGACGACCGTTCGAGTTCCGGCCTGCTGGTGACCCCGGAGGACTCGCTGCGTCGCCAGATCGGCGGCGCCGATTCAGCCGGACTGCAGGTGGCGGTACACGCGATCGGGGAGCGGGCCAACAGTCTCGTCCTGGACATCTACGACAGCGTGGCCAGGGCCCACGGCGCCCGCGACCGGCGCTTCCGGATCGAACACGCCCAGCACCTCCGGCGCGAGGACATTGCCCGATTCGCCGCGCAGGGCGTGATAGCGTCCATGCAGCCCGTCCACCTGATTGATGATGGAGAATGGGCGGGGAAACGGCTGGGACCCAGGGTCACCGATAGCTATGTCTTCCGGTCGCTGCTCGATTCGGGGGCCCGGCTGGGGTTCGGATCCGACTGGACGGTGGCGCCCATCGATCCGCTGCTCGGCATCTATGCCGCGGTCACCCGGAGAACCCGAGACGGAAGGAACCCGGGCGGCTGGATCCCGGAGCAGAAGATCTCGGTCGAGGAGGCGCTGCGGGCCTACACCGTGACCAACGCCTACGGGGTGTTCGCCGAGTCGACCCGCGGGATGCTGCGGCCGGGGTACCGGGCCGACCTGGTCCTGCTGGATCAGGATCTGTTCACGATCCCGCCAGAGACCATCAATTCCGTTCAGGTCCGGGTCACGATCGCAGGGGGGAGGGTGGCGTACCAGGCCGGGCCCTAGCCGGCGGCGGAGCTACGCGGGGGCCCCGAGGCCGCGGCTGAATTCCTGGTGCGGAATGACGGACATTCAGGGCGCCATGAAAGCTGAACCGTCTGCCTGCCCTGCTCGAGCGGCCCGGACCAGTGGCCCCGCCGGCGGGCGCGGGGGACCCTACCGCCCGGCCGCTCCAGACACGATCTTCCCAGCATGGCCAGCAAGACCCGACGCTCACCGAATGCCGCCCGAACCCTCGCCAAGGCCGACCTGCTCGATCTCTACCGGCTGATGCTGCTGGCGCGCCGGATCGATGACAAGGAGATCCAGCTCAAGCGGCAGAACCGGATCTTCTTCCAGATCTCCGGGGCCGGCCACGAAGCCGTGCTGGCCGCCGCCTCCAAGGTATTTCGCCCCGGCTACGACTGGTTCTACACCTACTACCGGGACCGGGCCCTGTGTCTCGGTCTCGGCATGACGGCCACCGAGATGCTGTTGGCGGCGGTCGCGGCCGCGGACGATCCGAGCTCCGGGGGGCGCCAGATGCCCTCGCACTTCGGCCACCGGGAACTCAACATCGTCAGCGCGTCCAGCCCCACCGGGACCCAGTTCCTGCAGGCAGTCGGCTGCGCCGAGGCGTGGCTGCGCTATTCCAAGGTTCAGGGCATGGCGGACAGCGTCACCGGACCCCACGGAGACGAGGTGGTGTTCGTCTCCGCCGGGGACGGCACCACCAGCGAAGGCGAGTTCTGGGAGTCGTTGAACAGTGCCTGCAACCTGCGGCTGCCAGTGGTCTACCTGATCGAGGACAATGGCTACGCCATCTCGGTCCCGGTGGAGGTCAATACTCCGGGCGGATCCATCTCCAAGCTGGTGCGGAGTTTCCCGGGGTTGCTGATCGAGGAAGTGGACGGATGTGACCCGCTGGCCTCGTTCGAGGTCCTGCGGCGTGCGGTCGACTACTGCCGCTCCCGGCAGGGCCCGGCGCTGGTGCACGCTCACGTGATCCGGCCCTACAGCCACTCGCTTTCGGACGACGAGGTCCTGTATCGGCCGGCGGCCGAGCGAACCGCCGATGCCGCCCGCGATCCGGTGACCCGGTTCCCGCGGCAGCTGCTGGAACAGGGCATGGCCACCGAGGCGGAGCTCGAAGCGATTCGCGCCGCCGTGGACGAGGAGGTCCAGGTCGCCACTGACACCGCCCTGGCCGCGCCCCAGCCGACGCCCGATACGATCTACCGGTACGTCTACTCCCCCGACGTGGACCCCACGTCGGAGCAGTTCGATACCGAGGACGATCCCCACTTCCACGGCGATCCGACCACCATGGTCGACCTGCTCAACGCCTGTCTCAAGGACGAGATGGCCCGGGATCCCAGAATCGTGGTCTTCGGCGAGGACGTCGCCGATGCCAGCCGATCCGAGCATCTGGAGCAGGTCAAGGGGAAGGGCGGGGTGTTCAAGGTCACCTGGGGGCTGCAACGGGCCTTCGGGTCCGACCGGGTGTACAACTCTCCCCTTGCCGAAGCCAACATTGTCGGTCGGGCCATCGGCCTGGCTACCCGGGGGCTCAAGCCGGTCGTCGAGATCCAGTTCTTCGACTACATCTGGCCCGCGTACATGCAGCTGCGCAATGAGCTGGCCCTGATGCGCTGGCGCTCCAACAATACCTTCGCGAGTCCGGTGGTGGTGCGCGTGACCTATGGTGGGTATCTCCGCGGCGGGGCCGTGTATCACTCGCAGACCGGTGCGGCCGTGTTCACCGGGGTGCCCGGCCTGCGGGTGATCTGCCCCGCCACGGCCCTCGATGCCAGCGGCCTGCTGCGCACCGCCATCCGGTCGGAGGATCCGGTGCTGTTTCTGGAGCACAAGCACCTGTACCGCCAGACCTACAACAAGGCCCCGAATCCGGGCCCCAACTTCATGATTCCCTTCGGCAAGGCCAAGGTGGTGCGGGAGGGAAGCGACCTGACCGTGGTCACCTATGGGGCCGTGGTCCAGCGCAGCATCGTGGCCGCGCGGGAATTCGAGGAGCAGTCCGGCAGATCGGTCGAGATCATCGACCTCCGATCGCTGTCGCCGGTCGACTGGGAGGCCATCTACCACTCGGTCCGCAAGACCAACCGAGTGCTGGTGGCCTACGAGGATTCGCTTTCCTGGGGCTACGGCGCCGAGATCGCGGCCCGGATCGCCGGCGAGGCGTTCGAGTGGCTCGATGCCCCGGTGCGACGGGTCGCCGCGGCGGATACCTTTGTGGCATACGCCCCTGATCTCGAGGACGTGATCCTGCCGCAGGTCGCGGACCTGCGGCGCGCCATGCAGGAGCTGACGAGCTACTGAGTTCCCCCCCCTCGTTCCCCCCCCATGGAACGAATCGTCCGCACGGCGGTGAGAGCTACTCGGGGCGGCCCAGCGCCTCCCGGATCTCGCTGGCGGCCATGATGGCGTGGTCCACGTCGCGGGACAGCGCGCGAGCCTGCTGCGTGGCCATGGTCAGATCGCCGAGCGCGCTGCCGGCGTCGGCCGAACGGAGCCGCAGCAGATCGAACCGCACATTCTGCATCGCCAGAATGCAGCTCTCAAGCCGGCTCGCAATCTGGTCCCGGCGGCCCCGGAGGTCGCCGATGGTCTTCCTCTGCCGTTCCAGCAGGTCCAATCGGCGGCGTCGTTCTCCGTCGTCCGGCTCCCGCTCCAGGGACTGGATGCGCTGTTCGATGCGCGCCAGGCCCTGAACATCGAGATTGGTGTCCATCGCATGGAGCGTCTTGGCCAGCTCGCTGGCGCGCTGGTACAGCCCGTCGACGGTGCCCTGCACATCTTCGGGGAGCATCTGCCGTTCCGCCGGGCTCATCCGCTCCAGCAGCTTGAGGATTGCTCCCCGGTCGGTATGGGCCTGCAGGATCAGGCCCAGCTGCTGGCCGTACTCATCGGCCCTGGGCGGCGCCAGCTGCCTGGGCATTCGGCCGCCTTTGCCCTCTGGTCCGGTCAACGCGTCCGGGGCCGCCGGCCGGTTCAGCACGTCGCGCCAGCTGTACCCGGCCTGCCACAACTTGGAGTAGTTGTTGACCAGCCCGAATCCCATGCCCATCATGGGGAACAGAAACCAGGGTGAGGAGATTCCGGTCGCCAGGTTGATCATGAACAAACCACCGGATACCGCGGCCCAGCGGGCAAACTGGGCTCGGGTCTTCTGCACAATGCGCGGCTCACCGGTATCGGGCACCGGCAGCGGCGTGTCGGTCTCCTTGCTTCCTCGTTCCATGCGGCGACTGGCCCGATCCATGTGTCGATCCAGCCGGTCTCGCCAGTCCTCGTCGGAGCGGCGTGGCGCCACCGGCGCCCGGGAGGGACGGACTGATCCGATGGGGTCAGGTCGTCCACCGGAAGGCCGCGCCGACGGTCGGCCATTCAAGAACGCTCCTGACCGCGGCGTAG
>CALMOP010000067.1 GCA_937871775.1 uncultured Gemmatimonadota bacterium
GCGAGGCCCGAGGCAGCGTCCGCCCACAGGCCCTCGTCATCCGGCCCCCGGTGGGTGATCGCGTCGCACATCGCACGCAGCCATCCGGTAGCCTCCTCAGGCGTCACCCCGGCGCCCGCGAATCCCGCGATTCCGCACATCCCGGGTCAGCCCCTTCTCCGAGCGGCCGCGGTGGCCGGGGGCGGTAGCAGCTTCCGAAGCACCTCGGCATGAGACCAGATCAGCGCCATGAAGACGTAGGGGAAGATCAGCTTGGAATAGGATCCGAAGATCCCGGCGGTGAGATAACCGATCAACCCGAGTTCAAGCCAGCGCTGCGCCTGCGCCAGCTGCGGGGCTTGGCGCCTGACGCGCCGGCGGGCCTGGCGCGATCGCCGCAGCACGCTCGCCGTCAGCACTAGAAATAGCAGCAACCCTGGGAGGCCCACCTCGGCGGCGAGATTGAGATAGGTGTTGTGCGTGTCCATGACCCCGACCCCGGGATTGTAGTCGGCGTTGGCGAGTGCGTAGGCGCCCAGCCCGACCCCGAAGACCGGATTGTCGCCGGTGATGCGAGCAGCGGTCCGCAGGATCTCGAAGCGCTCCCTCGCCGAGCCCTCGGGGTCGAACTGGTCGATCTCGTCGGCCTGAGTCGTGAGCTTCAGCATCACGAACCGGTCCCAGACACTCGCCGGCGTACCCAGCACCACGATGGTTGCCAGGGCCACGACGGAGAGGAGCTTGCGGGGATTCCGGACGATCAGCGAGAACCCGGCCGGCCCCATCATCACGGCCGTCGCCAGGAACGCACCCCGGGACTTGGTGAGCAGGATCGTGAGGACCAGCAGCGCCACCGCGACCATCGCCCCCCAGCGTACCGGGCCAGGGCGACGTTCGATGCTGACCACCGTCAGCGCGACCGAGAGGGCGAGGATGGCGAGCGCCGCCAGATCATTGGAGTTGTTGTAGATCGCCGGACCCACGGCGCGGCCAAACTCGGTATACCCGGTGATGTAGTAGTTCACCAGCACCGATCGAATCGGAAACAGCATGTAGGACGCCAGCAGAAAGAGCAGGAAGAACCGGACCTGGGGTCCACTGCGCACGGCGTTTACCGCAACCAAGGCGATCAGGCACACCTTCAACCGGTCGAGCAGCGCCTCATTGACCACGGACCCGTACGCCGTGCTGAACCCTCCGAGCACGGCCCAGAGCAACGAGGCGAACAGGAGGATTACAAACAACGGCAGCCGGAACCGGGTCCGCTGAAAGGCTAGCCCCAGCAGGGCCAGCGCTGCCGCCGCGGTGCCGATGGGGAGCCGATAGGTCACGATGACGAACGTATAGACCAGATAGCCGATGAAGGCAGGTGTCCACGTAATGCCGCGCCACCACCTCCGCGAGGCGCCGAACGGCGATCGCAGCGGGGCGGGCGTGCCCATCCCCGGCTGCTCAGGCTCTGACGACAGCGGCACCGCGGGCGGATCGATCGGCAGCGCCGGACCCAGGGGCGGAGTCATGAGTTCCGGGTCTCGGGCCTGGGGTCGGTGGCGTGGCAAACCGGAGGGCGGGCGGGGCCAGGACAGCCAGTGTCGATCACGGATCGGGCCGGGAAGGTCCCTCGGATGGACGGACCGGTCACACTAACGCCGAGGCTGACGACGGCTGGATGAGGAACGACATTCGGGTCTCTCGCACCGCTTCGACACCCCACTCACCCTCCATAGTCACCCACCACGGTATCTCTGGTGCGAACCCGTATGCCACGCTGCTGGCCTGACTCAGATCTGCGGAACAGGGAAGCTAATCACCCCGACCGGCGCACAATCCGCGCCAGCCCTCTGCTGCCGGGCCGGGGTCCGAGGTCCCCACCTGAGCAGCGGCGGTCCTGGGGGAGGGTCATCGAGCCCCGAATGGGCAAATGACCAGGGCGCCCCCAAGCCGTGAGGGCGCCCGCGCCGCCGCCGCTGCCTCCCGACGCTACCTCAGCGGCACCTCGGCCAGGAATACATCGCCGCGGGCGCTGCCGCCCCGGTCAGAACTGAACATCACCATCTTGCCGTCGGGGCTCCAGGTTGCCTTGGCGGTGTGCCAGTAGTTCGCCACCGCCCCATCCGAGCTGTAGTGGTACGCCAGCTGCCGGATGCCGTCGACCCCGTTCGCCCTGAAGATGCAGATCGCCCGGTTGCACGGCCCGGTGATGCCGTCAAACGGTGCGCCTTCCGGACTCCGCAACACCCACTGGGCGGCCCCCACGTCGTCCTGCAGCCACTGGCCCGCCAGGTGGTAGTCCGGCGCATAGACCGGCCAGGTGAAGGTCTGGGTCGCCGTCGCCGCGACGAGGTTGGTGGTGTACAACGGGGTCTCCCCACCCCCCTGGTCCACATCGTGGGTCACCGCGATCCCCCGCAGCACCGCCCCATGGACGTAGTGCGAGGCCGGCAGGTCCACCGGCCGCTTGGTGTTGGTCACCGGATCCCAGATCTGGCTGGTCAGCCCCGACTCATTCGGCTGGATCACGTAGCGGCCATTGCGGTCCAGATAGGCCTCTCCGACGGTTCCGCTGGTGGACGCAAACAGCCCGGTGGACACCTGGTAGGCTACGCTGGTGCTGCTGGTGTAGGTCGAGAACCAGTCGTCGTCGGCGGAGTTCATCAGCCAGCACGGCCCCAACCCCATCCCGGTCCTGGGGAAGCCCGGCGTGCCATCGACGACGTGGGTGGCGGTGTTCACCCGGTGGAGGGTGCCGTCGCTGACGACGAAGGCGATCTGCGGCGTGGCCGGATCATTGGCGAAGGTCCAGCAGAGATCGGCCTGGGGCGGCATCGAGGGCAGGCGCCAGTTGCTGAGCCCTACCCCGCGAGTCACGTCGACAAGCCAGTACTCCCCCGCTGACACCAGCAGGGTATGGGTGTTGGCGTCCGTGCCCCAACCGCGGGAGACCTGCACCGGCCCGTTGGAGTAGTCGTGGTGGGCGTCGCTGTTGCTCTGCGGGATGTTGGCGCTGGTGATTCGCCAGACCCGGACTCCGGAGAACTCATCGAGATAGGACTGCCCCGCGTTCACCGTCGGCATGGCGCTCGCCGCGGCCCCAGTGGCGACCGGCAGCAGGGTTGGATCGGCAATCGTCCCGCCGTTGTTGCCGTCCATCGGGCCGTTCGAGCATCTTGCGAACGCGGCCAGCATGAGTGGGAGCGGGAGTATCCTCGCAGCGAGCAGCGAGGCCAGCCGGGCGGAGCGGACCGGGACCGCCATCAGGCAGTTCCCGGTTGGTAACGATCCGGTGGAGAGCACCGCTTGGTCCTCCGGGAGTGGTTTTGCCCCAGAGATGCGGATCTGAGGCGAACTCTGAAACAACCCAAGAGGAAGCAGGTAGCGTGCTAGCAGATCAACCCCAGTGGAGATTCGCGAACCGATTGTCGTGAAAGGACCTACCGGGAGCAGCGAGGCCAATTGTGAAGCGCGATTGGATCGGGGGCATCAGCAGTAGTGGCACCCGCGCTACACCCGCCTCGGCCTCGTTGGGGGAACCGTCGCGCCCGACGCCCATCACTACCAGGGCATGAGGCTGACTCCGGTGCGACGCTGGGCCCAGATCACCAGGAGCACGCTGCGGACGCCGAGACCGAGCAGCGTGGCCACGGCGGTGCCAACGATCCCGAACTGATGCGTCAGAATGATCGAGAAGGTGAAGTTGAGGGCGGCGCTCAGTCCGATGATCGCGCTGGCGTTCTTCTCGTGCCCCGTCATGGTCAACATGAGGGCGGCGTGACCCCCCAGCGTTGAGATGATTTGTCCGAATCCGAAAATGAGCAGTACCGGGTAGCCTCGAACGAACCCCGGGCCAAAGAGCCCCAGGACCCAGCGTCCGAACAGCGCGACCCCGATCACGGCGGGAACGGTGACGGCAATGTTGACCCGAGCAACCATCTTGACGAGCCGGCGGAGCCGGTCCCGGTCCCCGCGGGAATAGAGTTCCGCGATCTGGGGCGCCGATGCCGTCCCGACTGCCAGGATGCCGTATCCCATGAGGATGACGATCTGGGAGGCGATGCCGTATACCCCCGCCAGGTCCCGGCTCAACATGGTCCCGATGACCAGGATATCGGTGGATAGCCCCAGCACCTGCTGGGCCAGCGCGGCGGGGAGCAGCCCGGCGGCGGTCCCCAGCCATACCCGGGTGTCATACACCGGGTCGGCGGCGGGCAGGGAGCGGGTCGAACGCCGGAGGTAGAAGCTGGAGAGGTTCACAGCCAGGAACACTGCCCCGAGGTTCAACATCAGGGCGGTCGGGGATGTCAGCTGACGCCGGAACCCCAGGGTGACCACCGCGACGACGAGCAGCAGCAGGATCGGCCGCAAGAGCAGCAGGGGCATGGTGGCTTCCCACAGGCGCTTGAATCCCTGGAGGCAGCCGTACTGCACGTTGAGCAGCATCCACACCGGGAACATCGCGCACACTACCAGCCCACCCCGGAACAGCTCCTCATCCACCCGGTGGCGAACCCCCACGAGCACCGCCGCCGTGAGCAGCGAGACGGTGAGTGCAGCGGCGAAAGGCAGGCCGCGTGCCTGGCGGAGCAGGCCCCGCAGTTGGCCCCACTGTGCGCTCCCCACGTAGGTCGAGACGAACCGGATCGCGACCGTGTCCAACTCGAACTTCACCACCAGCATGATCGCGTTCATCCAGGCGAGCAGGTAGACGTAGTTGCCGTACCCATGCGCGGTCATGTGGTGCGTCAGCAGGAACTGCAGCAGGACGCCCGCGAGGGCGCCGCCCACGTTGGCACTGAACGCCGCCGAAGAACCGCGAGCGATCGTGTGTCCGAGCGAACGGTTGTCCCGCAACCCCCGCAACCAGTCACGCACCCGGCCGAACCGGTTTGAGGTGGTCATGCGTGGCAACCGCCATCCAAGTGAGAGGGGATATCGAAATGCGGCGCTTCATGGTCCGATCGCGTTGACCGCGCCGAACTGACCCAAGCTACACCGGCGGTGCCACGCTGAGAATCGTCGTCTCCCGTGGACGCCGCTGCGAACGCCGATCCGGCCGCCGGGGACGGTCGGCGGCCGGATCAGTTGGGCCGAAGCTGGAGAGTACGAAGCCAACCCACTGGTCCTACCGCAGCGGCACCTCCGCCAGGAACACATCCCCCCGGCCGCTGCCGCCCCGGTCCGAGCTGAACATCACCATCTTGCCGTCGGGGCTCCAGGTTGCCTTGGCGGTATGCCAGTAGCTCGCCGTATCGGAACTGTAGGTGTAGGCCAGTTGCCGGATCCCATCGACCCCGTTCGCCCGGAAGATGCAGATCGCCCGGTTGCACGGGTCGGTAACGCCTGGGAACGGCGCCTCGGAACTGCGGAGTACCCACTGGGCCGGACCCACATCGTCCTGCAGCCACTGCCCCGCCAGGTGGTAGTCCGGCGCATACACCGGCCAGGTGAAGGTCTGGGTCGCCGTGGCCGTGGTGATGTCGGTGGTGTACAGCGGCGTCACCCCCATCCCGTGATCCACATCGAAGGTCACCGCGATCCCCCGCAGCATCGCCCCGTGGACGTAGTGGGATGCCGGCAGGCTCACCGATTGCTTGGTGTTGCTCACCGGATCCCAGATCTGGCTGACCGGTCCCGATTCACTGGCCTGGAGCACGTAGCGGCCATTCCGGTCCAGATAGGCTTCCCCCACGGTCCCGCTGGTGGACGCGAACAGGCCCGTCGACACCTGGTAGGCCCGGCTGGGGGTGCTGGTGTTGCTGGTGTAGGTCGAGAACCAGTCGTCGTCGGCGGAGTTCATCAGCCAGCAAGGTCCTGACCCCATCCCGAGCTGCGGGAACCCGGGGGTGTCATCGACGGCATTGGTGGCGGTGTTCACCCGGTGGAGAATGCCGCCGTTGACCACGTAGGCGATCTGCGGCGTGGCCGGATCATTGGCGAAGGTCCAGCAGAGGTCGGCCTGGGGCTCCAGCGGCGGTGGGCGCCAGTTGCTGAGGCCGACACCGCGGGCCACATCCACCAGCCAGTAGCCGCCCGCCGAGACCAGCAGGGTGTGGGTGTTACCGGTGCTGCCCCAGCCACGGGAGACCTGCACCGGTCCGTTGGAGTAGTCGTGGTGGGCGTCGGTGTTCTTTTGTGGAAAGTCGGCGTCGGTGATCCGCCAGACCCGGACCTGGGAGAACTCATCGAGATAGGACTCGCCGGCGTTGACCGGCGGCATGCTGGTCGACGCGGTGCCATCGCCCAGCGGCAGCAGGGTCGGATCAGCCACGCCTCCCGGCGGGGGCGGCGGCGGAGTGCGGATGGACACCGCCGCGGAATCGGCCAGGGTGCCACCCTGCAGGGTGGCGATCACCAGGAACAGGCCGGTCGTGTTCGCGGCGGTGTAGCGGCCGCCTGCGGTGATCGTGCCGCCGCCGGCCTGGTAGGTGACCGCGACCGCGGTGCTCGAGTTGTCACTCATCCGACCGGTCGCGGTGAACTGCTGGCTGGCACCGATGGGCAGCGTTACCGTGACCGGCAACAGGACCACCTTCACCAGCACCGGCGCGGCCGGAATGGTCGCACTCGCCGTGTCGGCAAGCCCGCTGGCGGGGTCTCTGGCGATGACCCGGAAGGTCCCCACGGTAGACCCTGCGGTGTACACCCCGGCGGCCGAGATGGTGCCACCGGAGGCGGACCAGGTCACCTGATCGGCACCGACCAGCACACTGCCACCGTCCGAGTAGTCAAAGCGCACCTCGAACTGGGCCGTGGCTCCGGGGCTGACCGTTACCTGACCGGGATTGAGGGCAATGGATACCAGCGTGAGCGGGGAGAACGGCCTGGTGTCCGAGTTGCAGCTCTGCACGCATGCCACGACGGCAACCGTGAGACATTGTATCGTCAAGAGACGCCCCACGCCGCGGAACGGCAAGGACAGCGCTGCCATGATCTGCTCCTTCCGAGGGACGTCGGTCCTGATAAGCGGCCGGCAATCCCCGCGGCGTACCTGGACGCGAGTCGGGCACGGGCATGCCCCCAGTAGCGGAGCACTCAGGCTCCATGCCATGGTCGGCTGGAGCCTGTCCGGCAGGCCAAGACCATGTCGTGCATGCACTAACGACCAAAGCGCCGGGGCGCCGACTGAGGCGGCACCGCGCCACTCCAGCCCCCGACAGTGGCGGTCATGATACACAACGCCTCCAGCAGCGCAAGGATTGGCACCGACCGCCCGAATCCCGGCGCGAAACGACCGAGGCGCCCCCGGTGACCAGGAGACGCCTCGGCGCAATCGATTACCGGGTTTCAGCTAGGGCAGTGGTACCTCGGCCGGCAATGCCCTCCCTCGGCCCATCACGGCACCTCGGCGACGTACACGTTGTTACTGCCTCCCAGGTCGCTGGTCCACATCACGAGGTGGCCATCGGGGCCGATGGTGGTCCGAGGAACACCCCAATACCCGTCACTACCAGCGCTGTAGTGGTAGGCAATATGACGCACGCCGTCGGTGCCGTCGAGCCGGAAGAGACAGATGGCCTTTCGACACGGGCCCGGATTGGCGAACCGCTCCGCCTCGGCACCGAACAGAATCCACTGCTTCAACTTCGCGGTTCCCGGCTGGACCCACTGTCCGGCGGTGTGGAAGTCCGGCTCATAGCCTGGATAGGTCCACGAGGTACTCACCGTGTTGGTTTCCAGGTCCACCGTATAGAGCGGCATGATGCCCTGGCCCTGATCCACATTGAGTGTCGACGCCGAGCCAAGCGCGGTCTGGCCGTGAGTGAAGTGACTGGCCGGGAGCGAGACCGTGGTGGTGGCGTTGGTCCGCACGTCCCACAGCGGCTGGGAGGCACCGCCCTCGTTGGTCAGAATCACTCGGCCACCCAGACGGTCCAGGTAGGCTTCCCCACCCTTCGCTCTGCTCGAGATCGTGCCGAGTGCCACGTCATACACCCGGAGCTGACCGCCCGATGTCGTGCTGAACCACATGTCATCGTAACTGTTCATGAGCCAGCAGGGACCGGCGCCCATGCCCGCCATGGGGAATCCGGCGGCGTCCTCGCGGGCATTGGTGCTGACACGGACCCGATAGAGCGTCCCGCCACTGATCACGAAGATGATGTCGGGATCAGTGTAGGAGAATGTGGCGCAGATGTCGGAGGACGGCTGGACGGATAGCCGGCGGCGATTGGAGATCCCGGTGCCGGGAGTCACGTCAATGAGCTGATAGCCGCCATCAGACACCAGCACAGTGTAGCGGCTTCCAGTCGGCCGACTGATCTGCAGCGGGCCGTTGCTGTAGTCGTGGTGGCCCGCACTCACGCGCCAGACCCGAACGCCGGATTGCGCGTCAGTCCAGCCGTCCCCGACCGCCGGCAGGGCCGGTGCCGTGCCGGGCGGAGTCCCGTTTCCGGTGGGCTGCGGAAGCAGCAAGGGGTTCGCGACCGAGCCAGGCGGCGGCGGTGGCGGCGGCGTGATCAGGTTTACCCCAGAGGTATCGGCCAGGGTACCGCCCTGTTGGGTGGCGATCACCGAGAAGCTGCCGGTGGTGCTCCCGGCGGTGTAGCGGCCTCCAGTGGTGATGGTGCCGCCGGTGGCGCTCCAGGTCACAGTGACTGAGGCGCTCGAGCCATCGCTGCGCCGCCCAACCACCTGGAACTGCAGACTGGCGCCCGTGGCCACGGTGGCGCTGGCCGGGGTCACGACGACCGCCGTGATCGGCGCCGTGCTCGAGCCAATGGTCACGGTCGAGGTGTCGGCGAACCCAGTGGCCACGTCCCGCCCGATGACCCGGAAGGTCCCCGTGCTCGAGCCCGCCGTGTAGCGTCCGTTGGCGGAGATGGTGCCGCCGGTCGCAGTCCAGGTGGGGGTCATCGCCCCGGTCGAGCCATCGCTCGCCACCAGGGTGGCGGCAAAGGCCTGGCTGGCTCCGGACGCCAGCGAGGCCGTGGCCGGCGTCACCCGAAGGGCCACCACCGAAGCGAGCACCGTGACGAAAGCCGAGTCGATCAAGTTGCCATTGCTCCTCGCCTCCCCGCGAACCACGTACCTGCCGGCGGACCCGGCGGAGAATACCCCGGCGGCCGTCACGCTGCCACCGCTGGCGCTCCAGTCGGTGGGAACCGCGATGCTGTCACCATTGCCGTTCAGGCCAAAGGCATGGAGCTGCACCGCCTGTTGAACCGCGACCGTCGCCGTCGGCGGCGTCACGGTCAGGGCTATCGGCTCATTGGGGTCGGGGCCCAGTCCGCCTTTGAGCTGCGGCCCCGCGCAGGCGGCCTGAACGATCAGGTACGGAATGGCGAGGAACCGGAGCGGGACGGCAATGGGAAGGGGACGTTGCTGCGACATGAAGCACTCCTCGTGAGTCTCATTGAGTCGATCGGCCAGCGATCTGCGGCGCGGGAATTCGTCGAGCGTGTGGTGCGTGCTCGACGGGAGCCACAACCTATGCCAGGCCGAGCCGCAGGGCGGTGAGCCACGTTCCGCCGAAAGCCCGGTGGTGCGTCACAGGTTCGAGTACGGCGGGGTCAAGTGGCACCGGTTTGGTGACGGGATCGACCAGTTGTGAATGAGACCGTGAGGCGGCGCACATCGCATCCGTGAGATGCGGCGGCGTGGGAAGACGCTGTGATGGCGGTCGCGGGATTGGTGCGGCGGGAACCAAGGCAGCCTGTGGGGGCGGCCAGTCTAGAGTCGGGTCGCGCTCTCCTCATGGCGCGATGCGGCGGTGGCGGGATCCGCGCTCCCGGGTGAGCCAGGCGGGGGCGGGCGGAGCGGAGCCTGGCGGACTCGGGTCGGGAAGAGGCTGCGAATCCCGCAGAGCCAGGCGCGGAATTCGACCGGCGAGAGGGTATCGGTGTCGACCATCCTGGGCAGCAGGAGCGGATCAGTCGCCCGCGACGCAATACCCGATTCCACCGTGGTCGCCGAGCTCACGCCAGCCTCGCGGAGCCACGGCAGGAAGACCTCCGAGTGGACCCCGCTGGGATAGGCGAGATGGGTCGCGGGACTCCCGCGCAGGGGTTCCAGGACAGTCCGATTGTCGGCGATTTCCCGCAGGAACAACGCCTGGTCCATCGGGGTCCGATGGCGATGGGTATGCAACTGGAAGTCGATCCCTGCCCGACTCAACTCGGCGACCTCCGCGGGGCGCATGAGATGGAACATGCGCCGGGCCCGCAACGGCTCCAGATCGACCCCAAGCAGCAGGCCCAGCTGGTCCAGCAGCTGGTCCTTCTTACGGGGGCACAGACCGCGGTCCTTGGCCCAGCGATGGAGTGAGCGGAACGCCCCCGCCTGGCCCTCGAGGGTGGTCAGGTTCCAGCGCTCCGGTCGACCCAGCAGCGGAGCCGCGTCCACTCCGTCGCGCCCGCACTTCCAGAGCAGGTAGCGACTGAAGGGGTTGAAGACCGGGCCACCCGCTTCACAATAGCAGGTGGTGATGTAGACGGTCGCCGGGAGGCGGTACCGCTGCAGCATCGGATGGACGATCTCGGCGAAATCGGCGAACCCATCATCGAAGGTCAGGACGAGGCTGCGCGGCGGGAGCGACCCGTCATACAGGCGTCCAATCGCCTCGGAGAGCGGCAGGACCTGGTACCCGCCCCGCAGAATCTCCTGGAGCCGGGCCTCAAAGGTCGCGGGGCTTTGGTAGAGGCCCGGCTCCCAGCGATGCTCGTCAAGCAGCGCAACCCCGTGATATCCCAGAATCAGGAGTCGCTGATTGCGCCACGCCAGGCGCTGGAACAGGCCGAAGAGGCCGACGGCCTCCAGCGCCCCGAGCACGACGCCCTTAAGCGGGAAACTGGCCATGGAACCACGCCTTATCGATGGACCATCCACCCGGAAACCGCGCTCACCAGACGTGCCAGTCGGGCGCGGCGCGGGGCGAGTTCCATTTCCCAGTCCTCGCCCACCGTCACGACCGTCTCGCTGAAGGCCCGCTTGAAATCGGAGATTCCTCCCAGCGGGTCATCACTGGCCGTCGAACCATCCGTCACCCCACCGAAGTCGAACCAGGTCGCACTCTGGCTCCTGGCCCACACCATGAGATCCCAGGCGAGTGGATAGAGCAGCGGGATCCTGGCCTCGGTGCTGCGGGTAGAGGCTGCGGTCTCGTAACTGGCATGATCGCCATGGAAGTGGGACCAGGCAAAGGCGAGCAGCGACCCCTCGCCGGCAACCTCATTGTGGAACAGACCGACCAGTCGTGCCAGCCCCGGGTGTTTCGTGGCAAACCGGATCGAGCCGATCGCGTCGAACGCCTCCGGGGTCCCACCGGTCCGCTGCAGCGTCTCGTGCAGCAGGGATTGCATGCGCGGAGCCAGGTCCGGATCGGTGATCGGCGCGATCCGGATGGGGAACTTGGCCGCACCCTTGATCGCCCGCCGCGCGCGCCGGCCAATCGTGTCGAGCAGCGAATCGACCGGGGGGCGCAGATCGACCGTGATGGTCCGCTGGTAGTTCCGCGGCGATGCCGCGCACCGGAACCCCGCCCCATCCAGGGCCAGCCCGAGCGCAGACCGCAGCTCGGCATCCCGGGTGAAGGACTCGAGCCGCAGGCGCAGCACGCGGGGGCAGCGGCGGGCGGCGGTCACCAGGGCCGCGACGGCGGCGTGGGTGAGCGGTCCCGGAGTGAATCCCGCACCGAAGCGCTCCGCCCGGATGATGCGATGGCCAGGCAGCGCCCGCGATGGGAGCAGGGTGGCGGCGAATCCCCCCTGCAGCTCACCCGTCCCATCACGGATCCCGAAAAGCCAGCCGCGCATGCGGGGATGCGCCTCGAGCCATGCCCCGCGGGCGGGGAGCGGCAACGGAATCCCCAGCCGATCCAACTCTTGCTCCAGCGCCGAGCGAGCACCATCGAGACGATCGAGGCACTCCACTCGAAACGAACTTGCGGATTCGGCGAACGAAATCAAGCGTGGCACCCGCCGGGCGTGTGACCCATCAGTGGCGCAGCCTCCGCCCCGCGCCGTCCCCGGAAATCGGCGTCGAACGGTTGTCGAAGGTCGTGGGGCCGGTGGGCGCCTGTCGATTGTCTCTGACAGACCACACCAGGCCGCAAGAGGCGGGCCAGTCGCCTAGACCCAACCCCGGCGGCGATAGGCGTACCAGCCGGCCGTTTCATACATCCAATCCCGGAAGGCGTAGATGCGCTCACCCGGCGTCATGCGCTCCAGTCCGTACTCGCGATCCAGGCAGGGATAACAGATGATCGTCAGGCCGACCGCTTCGAAGGCCGCGCAGGCGCGGCGCGAGTGCAGCGGAGAGGTCACCACCACGACCGCTCCCCATCCCTCTCCCCGGGCCAGCGACGCCACCTGCTCGGCCTCCTGGCGCGTCGAGCTTGTGGTCGTCAGGACATTCACCCGGGGCTCGGGCGTCAGGAGCCGGAAGAATCGCGCCTGATCGCGGTCGGAATCCACCCGGATCCCGCCTGGGCCGTCGCGCTCCACCCGAGAGACTACCAGCCGCGGAGCAACGCCCGCGCGCAGCAACAGGAGCCCTTGCAACAGCCGGTCGGCGGCGGAGACCTGCAGCAGTCCGGACGACGTCACCGCACCGGACAGAACCACAATCACGCTGACCGGCTGCTTCGGAAGACTGTCGCGCCGCACCAGGCTTCGGGCCGGGGCCTCGATGAGGGGCGTCTGAGCGACCAGCAGCAGCAGTCCGCCGGTCAGGAACGCCACGACCGGGGGCACCAGACGGAGCCTGGTACTGCCGAGCAGCGCGCCGCCCGCTGCCCACCAGGCCATCCCCGTGGCGTCCGGTCCAAGCAGGCTGGAGGCTCCGGCTCCAAGCTCCGTCAGCGTGTAATAACAGAGGGCACCCAGGGTCAGGCCCAACAAGGCCCAGCAGAGGCGCGGCGGGAGCGCGCGGAACCGGTTGAGCCAGGCCGCAGGAGTGGTCACGGCGTCGGTGTCGCCCGGGTCCCCGAGTCCGCGGCCCCTTCGCCTTCATGCAGGATCCCCGGCGACATCCGCTCGGCGACCGTCGCCGGCGAAACCCCCTCGGCCAGGAGGCAGGACAATTCCGCCACCAGTTCAGGGCGCTCCTGCGGGATCAGGTGTCCGGTGGCCCGGTCCAGCCAGATCAGCTGGCTGCCCCGGATCGCCTGCTGGACCTGCCGGGCAGTGGTGTAGCTGACCCCATCGTCACCCACGGACCAGGTGATCAGCGTCGGGGCCCGTATGCGGCCGAGTGCCTCGACCCAGGCGGGGCCGTACGAGGAGGTCCCGGTCAAGGCCTGCAGGGCCTTGCGGGCCGGGCAGAGGCGGGTGTAGACCCGAGTTCGGGCGATGTAGGTGGCGGCTGTGTTGAGCGGCCCGGGGCGCAGGAGCAGACCGAACAGTCCCGGGTAGCGCAGCGCGCCGGTGTAACCCGATGGAGCCAGCAAGGCCAGCCGCTCCACCCGTTCGGGATAATCGGCCGCGATCCACGCGGCGAGCGAACCGCCCATGGAAGTACCGATCAGCGTCACCTGACGGAGGCCCAGTGAGTCCAGGAACGCCACCACCCGCTCGGACTGCTCCGGCAGAGTAAAGCTCGGCGTGTCCCACACCGACTCGCCATATCCCGGAAGGTCCAGTCGGACCCGGCGTCCGCAGTGGTCCAGGCGGGCCCAGGTGTCGCTCCACGCGCCCAGCTGGCCGTTGAAGCCGTGCAGGAAGACGAGGGCCCGCTCCCCCTGCCCCGCCTCCTCATAACGAATCACGCCGTGCGGGAAGCGGGCGTGGCGGGCCCGCTCGACCGGCAGGATGGTCGGCGCCAAGGGTGTGATCCACGCCAGGATCACGAAGGGCAGCACTGCCACGATCAGGAGCAGCCCGACGAGGGAGACAAGCATGACGCTGGTGCCCGGCATCTTCATGTCAGTCCTGGACGCTCAGCGCCCTGGTAAACACGGTCCCGTAGCGCCGGAACCGATCCCGCCGAAGGATGGAGTAGGGCTCGGCACCATAGTAATAGCGCCACCAGGCGAGCGGCATGTGGCTCCGGGACTGCTCGTGGATCTCGCGGCACCGGTAGCGCAGGGGGACCAGCTGGTGCCGCCGGGTCAGCATCACCTTCAGGTCCAGATCCATCCCCTCGATCAGCAGCGCAGCGCGGGGCCGGAGTAACCTGACCAGATTTTCAAAGGCAGCCTGAGCCGCCGCGCGATCCAGGTGAAAGAGAACATTCTGTGCCACGACGATGTCCGCGGCTCGGAACCGCTGGTCCAGTGCCGGATCGATGAGGCTGGCCTGACTGAAGGAAACCCGGGCGCGAAGCCCCGGCTTTACGACGAAACCATCGCCGTCGCGGTCGAAGGTTCCGGCGAGAAACTCCTCAGTGATATGCTCATGGTGCAGCACCTCATCCCGGGAGTAGCGGGCGGCGATCGCCTTGTGCACCAGATCCTGGTGCAGATCGGAGGCCTCGATGTGGAAGTCCAGCGCCGGGTGGGCCTGCATCAGAGCCGCGGCCATGGTGTAGGCCTCGGCGCCATTGGAACAGGCGAACTGGAGGATCTCGAGCCGGCGCCCGGGAGGTGATCGATCGGTGCAGAATGCGGTCAGCGGGCCGGTGAGCGCCTGCAGCTGGATCGGCGAGCGATAGAAGGCCGTGTAGGTGTGGTGCTGGCTCCGGTCCGCCGACCGGAGCAGCGCCTGGTGGCGCAGCATCCCGTAGGGATAGAGCAGCGTGCCGAACAGCACCCGGTGCTTGAGGAACCGGTAGATGGAGCGGAGCAGCCGGTAGACTGGCCCCCGGGCGAGGTCGGTCCTCGCCTCGTAGTCGGGGTAATCGACGGCACTCTGGGATCCCATGATTCTCCCGGTGAGGGGTTGCACGCCGTGAAGCGTCTGCGGCCGGCTCACAACCGCCCGATGCCCAGGTCCCGCAGCGTCCTGGAGAACAATGCCCAGAACCGCTGCCGGCTGCCCATCAGCCAGATGGTTCCGATTCTGCGGTAACCACTCTTGTCCTGCCCCTTCTGGGACGCCTTGTTGGTGTAGCGGACGTAACCAATCAGGCCTTTGCGTTCCCGCCACGGTTCGTGATTCAGGACCACGTGGTGCCGGTAGGGCTGGAGGCCGGCACCGCGGAACTCAGGCAGGGTCAAGCCGGCGTAATTATACAGGTAGTCGGCCGGGATCGAGATGACCAGATTGGCGATCAACTCGGGCCGGCCGTTCCGGTGCACCCAGGTGTAGCCCGCGAGATGGCCATCCACCGAGCTCAGCACACAGCAGTCCCCGGCCTGGAAGTAGCGCATCCGTTCGTCGCTGATGTCCCAGCGAGGCTCCCGCCGCATCGATTCCAGGTCCTGCACCGTCGCGAGGCGGTAACTCAGCTTGATGCCCGGCGTCGGCTCCAGGGGCCGGAGCCGGTCCCGATCGAGCATGATGACATGGAAGCACTCGAAGAACAGCACCTTGTTGACCAGGGTGTACAGCGCGTACTGCATGGCCGCGACCGACCCGAACCGCGCGCCGAACGTGGACAGGTATTGCCAGGAGGATCGGAGATTCACCGGAGAGGTCCAGACCGATTACGAGGGGAGGGAGTGCAGGACCAGTTTCGCCTTGCCCGCCGCGATCAGGGTCCCGTGTTCGTCGATGATCCGGACCTCGCATCGCAGACCGGGGGCCGCCGGATCGGCCTCGCGGCCGATGACGTCACCCTGGCATCGGAGGGTCCGGCCCGGGGTGGCGCTGCTGAGAACCTTCCAGGATAGCTCGCGGAGTTCACCCGCCTCCCCCAGCCAGCCGGTCAGCAGGCGCGCCAGGAAATTCCCCAGCAGCGCCCGCTGCACCACGACGTCCGGCAGGCCCTCGGCGACCGCCGCGTCCTTGCTGTAGTGGATATGATGCCGGTTCCAGGTCACCGCGCTGAACATGAACAGCTGGGTGTGGTCGGGGGTGACCGCCAGCTCCGGCAGCGGAACCGGCAGCGATGCACCCGCGAGAACCGCCCGAGGAGTCGTCATCGCCGCGCTACACCCGCTTGATGTAGGTGGCGACTTCGGTCGCGACTGGCTGGCCGTCTTCGGCCGCGAAACGGGTCTCCACGACCACCAGGTACAGCAGGCCGCTCTTGCCCTGCCTGGTATACACGTCCTTGAGCGTGGAAGTCACCGTGATCGCTTCACCCGCCCGGACCAGTCGCTCGATCGTGTACTCGCTCCCCCCACCCACCGCCCGCTGCGCCGGGATCGGCACGGCCAGCTCGACCGGCGATCCGTCCGCCGGCAACTGCTCGGGCGGCACCTCGTCGTAGGTCAGGGACTGGCAGAAGAGCGGCGGCGCGACAATGGTCCCGTACCGGGTGGTCCGGGCATATGCCTCATCAGAGTGTACCGGATCGGTCGCGCCGATCGCCTGGGCGAACCGCCTGATGTCACGTGCCGTCACCTGATAGCGGCGGGTCTGTGACACCCCGATGCGGCTGGTGACGCTGTCGGGCAGTTCGCTATTCATGGATGGCGGACCGGTGGCCCCTCAGCCAACATAGCGGTAGTACTCCACACCATAGTCCTGGAAGTCCGCGGTGTCCTGACTGCCGATGCGATCCACCACGAAACCGGTGTGGGTCAACGGCGGGATACCGGTCGCGACTCGGCCATCGTGCAGCGCTTCGTATTGCTCCCGGCCGAGGTCGACCGCGTTGGCTAGCGCTCCCTGCAGATTCGCCTTCCGGGCAGCGTCCTGCCACCCGGGGACCACCCGAGCCGGCAGCGCTTCGGACGCGTCGCCGCTGCCGTACCCGATCAGCAGCAGGTCCTTCCCGTCGAGCGTCGCCCCGCCGGCGGCCGCCTCTTCGAGGCCGGCAGCCACCCACCCCGGCAGCGCCGCGGAGTAGAGGTTGCCCAGCTCCGCCATCACGGCCGCACCCAGCCGCATCTTGTCCTCGACCACGGCCCGATAGGTGTCCGTCTCGCGCAGGGCCTTGACCAGTTGTGCCGTCAGCGGGAACGGCTCCTCAACGAGGTCTCCGGTCAGAGCCCGACCCAGCAGGTCGGGCGAGGTGGCCATCTCGGCCAGGAGCAGCTGGAAATCGACCCCGGCGGCGGTGGCGTAGCGCGCGAGTTCCTGATGCTCGGCACCCCCATCGGCCCCCAGGGCAAAGAGGTAGCCGATCGTCCAGGCCGCAACCGGCATCCGGCGGTAGGGACGGTGCATGAAGACCGCGCCCAGCTCGCGAAAATAGCTGGCCCGTCCACCGCGACGCTTGGCGAAGAACGCTTCGAGCGAGCCGAGGGTCTCGTCGATGTAGCACGCGGTCGAGTACTTGCCATTGAATACCGGAAAATCGCGCAGCCGGCCGTCCGGACCGGGGGTCTGGCGACAGAAGCGCAGGAACGGCTTGCGGAAGTCGAGCCCGCGGTAGCGGGTCGCGCTGGCGGCACCCATGAGGTCGAGCGCCAGCAACCTGGGATCCCGTTCCAGCAGCATGGCCACGGCGCCGGCGCCCTGGGTCGGCTCGCCCGAACTGCCGCGTGCATACTCGGCAATATCGGCGGCCACCACGATCCCGATCCGTCCCCCGCCGTCGAGCGCGAGGTAGCGCAGCCCGCCCTTGATGCCGTACACCCCCCCGATACATGCCTGCTTGATCTCCGGGGCCTCGAGGTCCCGCGCCAGGGGCGGGAGGCCCCGCGCCACCAGCGCCTCATCGACCAGACCCCGCACCACCACCGCCCCGGACGTTGCATTGTCGGAGCCCGACTCCGTTCCCAGCGCCAGGTAACCGACCTGGCGGGGATCGACACCATAGTCGATGATCAACTTGAGCACCGCGTTGGCTGCCATGGTGTACACGCTGTGCTCCGGCCCCACCACCCGGAAACTGCCCCCGATCACCGCGCGGGTCTTGGCCCACGAGTTCCCGGTCCAATCGCACCAGGCTTCCAGTTGGACCCGATAGGGCGGCACGAAGGCCGCGAAGCCGCTGATGCCGAGTTGCGGTGCGCTCATGGCCAGGCCAACCTCGTCATGGTGGTCGGTACTCCTTCGGTGCAGAACATGGCCCGGCGTGTCTGGCCGACCGTGGACTGGGGACGGTTGTTCTGGGGCAGGGAGGCCATCGCCGGTGAATCATCACGACGGCACTGCTCGAACCTTCGTCGGGTCGCAATATCCGTGCCTATCAATGCCTTACGGCATGAGTATTGCACGCCCCAAGTTGCTTCGACCCCATCGCCGCCGTGACTCCGGACTCCGATCGAACGACCCAATTCCGGTCCTGCGATCCGTGATTCCAGCGGGCCACCGAACCCCGCAGCGCCACCGCGCGCGCCAAACCGAGATGACCATGCAGGCTGCTATTACCGCGATCGAAGCCTACCTGCCGGAGCAGCGCCTCACCAATGAGGACCTCGCGGCCCAGTTCGACGGATGGACCCCCGAGAAGATCATGGCGAAGACGGGGATTCGCGAGCGGAGGCTGGCCGGCCCCGACGAGTGTTCCTCCGACCTTGCGGTCAAGGCCGCCGAGCGCCTCTTCGCGAGCGGGCGTTGCCGGCGCGAGGAGATCGACTACATCCTGTTTGTCACCGAGACCCCGGACCACCTGCTCCCGCCGACGGCCTGCCTGGTCCAGCACCGGCTGGGGCTGGGCACGGTGACGGGGGTGGTCGATCTCAACCAGGGCTGCTCGGGATACGTGTATGGCCTCGGCCTGGCCCGGGGGCTGGTGGAGACCGGCCAGGCACGCTGCGTCCTGCTGTTGACCGCCGACACCTATTCGAAGCTGCTCCACCCGGGTGACAAGAGCGTCCGCACCCTGTTTGGGGATGCGGGGGCCGCCACCATCATCCGTGCCGTGGACCACGGGGGTCCGTCGCTGGGACCGTTCGTGTACGGCTCCGACGGGACCGGGGCGCCTCACCTCATCGTCCCGGCCGGCGGGATGCGGCAGCGCTACCGCGACGACGCGGAGGTCATCACCGACAAGCGCGGCAACACCCGCACCGCCAACAATCTGTTCATGGACGGTGGTGAGGTGTACCGATTCGTGCTCCGGGCCGTGCCCCAGTGCGTGAACCAGCTGGCCTCGGTCGCCGGGATCTCGCTGGATCAGGTCGATGTGTTCGTCTTCCATCAGGCCAATGTGACCATGCTCGAAGAGGTGGGCCGCTGCCTCAAGATCCCCCCCGAAAAGCTGGTGCTCGCCATGGAGCTGACCGGGAACACCGTGTCGGCCAGCATTCCCCTCGCCCTCCGATACGCCGCCTCGGCAGGGATACTGCGTCCGGGCCAGCTTGCCATGCTGGTGGGTTTCGGGGTCGGCTACTCCTGGGCCGGAATGCTGGTACGGTGGACGGGGATCTAACGAGTTCGCAGCCTCGGCAAAGGGAGGTATGGCGGGCGACTCATTCCCGCCTGCGGCGTTCCTTGCCGCCACGCATCGCGTCGACCGTCATCCGAAGTCCTTCCCCAAACGTCACGTGCGGTGCGTATGCCAGGATCTCCCGGGCCAGGCTGGTATCGGCGTAGGAGTGGGGGACATCCCCCACGCGCGAAGGAATGAACCTGGGCTTCACGCTGACACCGATGAGCTGCTCCAGCTCCGCAAGCAGTTCCAGCAGCGACACCCGGTGGCCGGTCGCCACATTCAGGGCCTTCCCCGCCGCCGCGCTGGCGGTGCAGGCCGCCAGGTTGGCGTGGACCACATTCGCGACGAAGGTGAAGTCCCGGGTCTGGCTCCCGTCGCCGTTGACCGTGGGGGCCTCCTCGTGGAGGAGGCTGTGGATGAACCTGGGGATCACCGCGGAATACTGCGAGAACGGATTCTGCCGCGGGCCGAAGACGTTGAAGTAGCGGAGGGCGACAGCCTCGAACTGGTACAGCTCCCAGAAGGCCCGGCAGTAATGCTCTCCCGCCAGCTTGCTCACCGCATAGGGCGACATCGGCAGCGGGGTCATGGTCTCGCGTTTCGGCAGCTCGGGATTCTGCCCGTAAATGGACGAGCTGCTGGCGTAGACCAGCCGCTTGACCCGGGCGTCGCGGGCGGCATTCAGGACATTCAGGGTTCCCACCACATTCACTTCGTTGGACGTGATCGGATCCTTCACCGAGCGGGGCACGGAGGGCAGCGCGGCCTGATGCAGGACGAAGTCACAGCCGTCCACCGCATCGCGCACGATGTGGTAGCTCCGGATGTCGCCCTCCATGACCTCGGCGCCCGGGGCGGCATTGAGATTCTCGCGGCTGCCGGTGGAGAAATTGTCCAGGATGCGGACTTCATCACCCCCGGCCAGAACGGCGGCCGCGATGTGAGAGCCGATGAACCCCGCCCCACCGGTCACCAGATAACGCGCCATGCCGTCTCCCCAGATGTGAAGCCGCACCGACCGCAGGTCAGACGCCTGTCGGATGATCGTGCCGCGTCTGTTTGCGCTCCGGATGCCGGCGCGCTGATTGCGTGATCCGCCGCCTCCCCCAGGCCGGTGAGGTGGGGTCTAGAAGGCTACCCAGAACGGCCCGACCAGGCCCCCGGTCAACGTCCGCGTCGGGGCGGCATTGCCGCTGGCCCCAGTGGAGAACACCAGTACGTTGCCGATGCCATTGTTGTAGTTGGCGACGAACAGCTCATTCCCCGCGCGGGTCAGGCCGATCGCGCCCGCCAGTCCGGTGTTCGATCCACTGACCACCACCGTGGGAGCCACGTCGCCATCCGCCGCACGATCGAACCGGAGCAGGCTGTTGGCGAGGAGATTCACCACCCAGATGTTGCCGGCCGCATCGAATGCAATGCCCTCGGGCTCATCGAACAGGGTGTTGGGGCCGCGGATGGTGCGCACCGGATTGGCAGCACCGCTGGCGCCCGGAGCGAAGGCCATGACCGAGTTGCCCTGATTGACGACATACAGGGTATCCCCGGCACCGATCGCAATACCTGAGGGGAAGTCGATGATGCTGGTCAAGGTTCGGATCGGCGCAGCGTTCCCGTTGGCGCTGGGTCCGTACACGGTGACCGACCCACTCCCCGAACCTCCGGTCTCGTTGGACACATAGAGGTTGCCGGCGGCGTCAAACGCCATGCCGACCGGCGCAGTGAGGCCGGTATTGCCCCCGACGATGACCCGGGTCGGGGTGGCATTTCCGGTGGCACCCGGCGCGAAGACGCTGATCGAACTCAGGGTGAAGTCGCTGACGTACAGGTTTCCCGAGGGATCACGGGCCACCCCATCGGGCTGGTTGAACCCGGTGTTCGAGCCTTCAATCGTAGCGGTCGGGGTGGCATTGCCGCTGGCGTTCACCGGGTAGATGCCGATCGATGGCGCGTCGAAATTGGCAACCCACATCGAGCCCGTGATGACCTGCGTCCCGGTAGCCGTAAAGGTGACCTGATTCAGGGCCGGGGCCGGCGTCGCGCTGGTGGCCGTGAGGGTGTTGGTGCCCGCCGCCGCGCCCAGGGTCCAGCTGGTGACGGTCGCGATCCCGCTCGCGTTGGTAGCGATTGCCGTAGTCGGTGCCACGATACCGCCGCCGCTGGCCACCGCGAAGGTGACGCTCCGGCCCGAGACCGGGTTGCCGCTCACGTCGGTGACCCGCACAGCGGGGTCGACGGGGACCGTGGTACCCACCGCCGCGCTCTGATTATTCCCCGCACTGATCGCCATGGTGGTGGCGGGACCGGCGGCGTTGATGTTGATACCGGTCGACGTCACGGCCGTCAGGGCACCGGACGTGAAGGTCAGGGTCCGCGTCCCGAGGAGTCCGGTGATCGACAGGCCGGCGAAAGTGGCCACGCCATTGGCGTTGGTATTGGCGGTGCCGCCGGTCAGGGTGCCGCCGCCCGAAGCGATGGCTGCGATGATCTGGACGTTCTGTTGGCTGACGGCGTTGCCGCCGGCATCCCGGAGCTGGATGGCCGGTTGCACGGGGAAGACCGCCGTGTTCGCCACGGTCGCCGAGGGCTGGGTGGTAATCGTGAGCGGGGTGGCCGCGCCGGCGGTGAGGTTGATGGGGCCCACGGCGTTCACCGG
>CALMOP010000068.1 GCA_937871775.1 uncultured Gemmatimonadota bacterium
TGCGGGTTTACCGGTTTTCGAGACCGGCTCCTTCAGCCACTCGGACACCTGTCCCGGGCAGCACCGACCGCCGGCTCGAAGCCGCGACCGATGGTCCAGGGGAGCGCGAAAGGTAACGGGCACTCTCGGGACCGCCAAGCGAGCCCCGGCCTGCCCCGACGGACCCTCACGGCGGCTTCCGAGCGGCGGTATCTGACGCCTTGGTCCGGCGACTCTCGAAGAACTCCGTGAGCAGGTTGCCGCAGGCGTCCGCATCGACTCCACCGATGACCTCGACCCGGTGATTCAACCCCGGATGGCGCAGGAGGTCCCCCCGCGATCCCGCCATGCCAGCCTTGGGGTCCCAGGCTCCGAACACCACCCGACCAACCTTGGCCAGCACGATCGCGCCGGCGCATTGGGCACAGGGTTCCAGCGTCACGTAAAGGGTGGCTCCCGGGAGCCGGTCGACGCCACCGTGCTGCAGCGCCCGCTGGATGGCCAGCAGCTCGGCGTGCGCGGTCGGATCGTTTCGAGCTTCGGACTCGTTGTGGGCCGCGGCCAGCCGCACCCCATCCAGAAACACTGCCGCTCCCACCGGGACCTCACCCAGCGCGACCGCCGAGCGGGCCTGCTCCAGCGCCGCCGCGATGCCGGCCCGGTCTTCGGCCCGAGTGGGTGCCATGGCTCAAGCCGCCCGGTTCAGCCGCAGCTCCTGCCCGTCGACTCCGACCTCGATGGTATCACCCTCGCCGTAGGTCCCCTCCAGCAGGTCCATGGCGATGGCGTTCTGCAGCCGACGCTGAATGACCCGCTTGAGCGGCCGGGCCCCGAAAGCGGGATCATACCCCTCGCGGGCCAGCAGGTCGCGAGCCTCGGGAGTTACCCGCAGGGTGATGCGCCGCTCCTCGAGTTGGCGCGCCAGCCGGGCCAACTGCAGGTCCACGATGGCGGCGATGTCGGCCCGCCCAAGCTGCCGGAACACGATGACATCGTCCACCCGGTTCAGAAACTCGGGCCGGAAATGGGCATTCAGCAGATTGCGGACCTCCGCCTCCACCAGGGCCCAGCCGGTGGGATCCTGCTCCCCCGCATCGAGAATCCGGTGGCTCCCGATATTGGAGGTCATGATGACCACTGTGTTGCGGAAGTCGACCAGGCGGCCCTGGCCGTCGGTCAGCCGGCCATCGTCAAGCATCTGCAGCAGCACGTTGAACACATCGGGATGGGCCTTCTCGATCTCATCCAGCAGGATGACGCTGTAGGGCCGCCGCCGGGCCGCCTCGGTGAGCTGGCCGCCCTCCTCATAGCCCACGTAGCCCGGGGGGGCACCGAGCATCCGGGCCACTGAGTGTTTTTCCATGTACTCCGACATGTCCAGCCGGATCATGGCCCGTTCGTCGTCGAACAGGAATTCCGCCAGCGCCCGGGCCGTCTCGGTCTTGCCGACGCCGGTGGGGCCGAGGAAGATGAAGGAGCCGGTGGGCCGATGGGGGTCGGCCAGGCCGGCGCGGCTGCGGCGAACCGCGTTGGCCACCGCCCGCACGGCGACCTCCTGCCCGATGACCCGGCGTCCCAGTTCGGCTTCCAGACGAGTCAGCCGCTCCCGATCGGACTCGAGCATCTTGGCCACTGGAATACCGGTCCATTTGGCCACCACTTCGGCGATGTCTTCCGGCCCGACTTCCTCCTTCAGGTACTTGACCTTGGCCTGAATCTGGGCCAGCCGCGCCTCGTGGACCTGAATCTCCCCCTCGAGCGCGGGGATCCGGCCATACTGCAGCTCCGCGGCCTTCTGCAGGTCCCCCCGCCGAGTCGCCTGGTCCATCTCGGTGCGCAACGCCTCGGTCTCCTGCTTGCGACTCTGAATCTCCGAGATGGCAAGCTTCTCGGCCTGCCATTGGGCCTTCATCGAGGAGGACTGCTCCTTCAGCTGGGCGATCTCCCTCTCCACCGTGGTGCGGCGTTCCCTCGCGACCTTGTCCTTCTCCTTCAGCAGCGCCTGGCGTTCGATCTCCAGCTGCAGGATCCGCCGCTCCACTTCATCGATTTCCTGGGGCAGGCTGTCGATTTCCATCCGCAGCCGACTGGCGGCCTCGTCCACCAGGTCGATGGCCTTGTCGGGCAGGAACCGGTCGCCGATGTAGCGATCCGACAGGGTCGCGGCCGCGACCAGCGCGTTGTCGGTGATGCGGATGCCGTGGTGCACCTCGTACTTCTCCTTGAGGCCCCGCAGGATCGCGATGGTATCGGCGACACTGGGCTCCCCCACCAGCACCGGCTGGAACCGGCGCTCCAGGGCCGCGTCCTTCTCCACGTGCTTCCGGTACTCGTCGATAGTGGTGGCACCCACCACGTGCAGTTCCCCGCGGGCCAGCGCCGGCTTCAGGAGATTGCTTGCATCCACGGCCCCTTCCGCCGCCCCGGCGCCCACCAGGGTGTGCAATTCGTCAATGAACACGATGTAGCGGCCTTCGGCCTCCGTCAGCTCCTTCACGACCGCCTTGAGCCGCTCCTCGAATTCGCCGCGATACTTGGCGCCCGCCAGCAGCAGCCCGATGTCCAGCGCCACGATGTCCCGGTTCCGGAGCGATTCAGGCACGTCGCCGTTGACGATGCGCTGCGCCAGCCCCTCGACGATGGCCGTCTTGCCCACCCCCGGTTCGCCGATCAGCACCGGGTTGTTCTTGGTGCGGCGCGACAGCACCTGCATCACCCGCCGCACCTCCTCATCGCGCCCGATGACCGGATCCAGTTTCCCCTGCCGGGCCTGGTCGGTCAGGTTGCGGGTGAATCGGCCCAGGGCCTGATACTGGGATTCCGGCGACACGTCGGTGACCCGATGGGCTCCCCGCACCGCGGCCAGGGCGGCCCGCAACTCCTTGGGCCCGACCTCCCGGGCCGACAGCAGCTGCTTCGCGGTGGTCCCCTTCTCTTCGGCCAGCCCTACCAGCAGATGCTCGGTGGAGACGTAGGCATCCCCCAGGGACTTGGCCTCGGCCTCCGCCCGGTCGAAGACCCGCTGGAGTTCCCGGGCGAAGCCGGGTTCGGCCCCGCCTTCCTGCCGCGGCAACCGATCCAGCTCCCGAACGGTCTCCTGCTGCAGTTCGGTGACATTCAGGCCGGACTTCTGCAGCAGCGGCCGCACCACCCCCTCGTCCTGCGCCAGCAGCGTGGCGAAGAGGTGGCTGTCGTTCACGACCGGATTGCCGCGACGGGAGGCCTCCGCCGCGGCATCCCGGAAGGCCTCCTGGCCCTTGATGGTCAGGCGTTCTGGACGGATCATGAGACCTCGACTCGATTCGCTTCAGCCGATCTTCACTGCGAACCATCGCTTCCGACTGGACGGCCCGCGCCGCTCCCTGGGCAATCCCCGGGCCGAGAATCCTGCCGGGTTGGCAGAGCCCGCCCGCGGCCTGGTGCCGCAGGATCCCGAGACGACGATCGCCCGCTCAGGGGCGGGCGATCATCTTGAGCGTGTGCCGTTCAGAATCGACGATCAGCTGTGCGTAATACACTCCCGGCGTAAGCTGCCGCTTGCTGTTCACCACCCTGCCGTCCCACCAGGCCTCGTAGGAGCCACACTCGAGGGGTACCGCATTGAGGCTGACCGGGGCGGCACCCAGCAGGACCGGGGTCGCGACGACCTGGGCGAGCACGTTGTAGACCTTCAGACTGACCAGGGGCTGATGACCTCGTTCGCAGAGTTCGGGACTGAGACTAAAAGGGATCGTGGTCGCTGGGAAGAACGGGTTGGGGTAATTCTCCCGCAATTCGACCAGCGGCGGCGGCCGCTCCTGGGCTGGCAGGGGGGCCACCACTACGCCGACGAAAGCGAGGAGCCACCCCGGCCAGGTTCGGCCGATCATGACGACTCCCGAGTAGGTTACACCGTGTGGCACACCTCCCGTGTTCGGTGGCCAAGATCGCCGCCGACCGCCCCGGGCGCAAGGAAGCCGATCGGCGTCACCCCGATGCGCCCTCCGGTGGCAGCGGGTCGAGCAGGCGCGGCCCCGCCAGCCGCTGGTCTCCCCGCCGGAGGGTCAGGCCACTCGCATCCGCCCATTCCAGCAGGGGGATGAGGTACTTGCGTGACGCGCCGGTCACCTCGCGCAGTCCGGCCGGCGTGATAGGTTCCCGCTGAGCGAGGCGGTGCAAGGCCAGACGCAATCCGTCCAGAGCGGTGCGGGAGTAGTAGCGATCGCGTTCGACCGCGACGACCTCGCCAGTTCCAGCCGCGACCCTGAGGGCTGCGGCGACGTCTTCTCCCGGGAATGTCGCGGCCAATTCGGAGACCGTGGGCGGCTGCAGGCCGGCATCGACGACCCGCCGGATCACTCGCTGCACCAGCCCTGCGTCGGCCGAGGCCTGGGCATGAAACTCCGTCAGCCGAACGCGGGCTCCGGCGCTCACCACTCGACCGTCCTGCAGCAGCTCCCGGAGGGCAGCCTGACCCGACGGGCCGTGACCCCCCAGCGCCTGACGCAGCAGCTCCAGCGGCAGCCCGGACTCCGCCGGGTGGTCGTGATGGTAGCGAGTCAGCAGCTCGAACCCCTGCTCACGCGCGGCGGTAATCCGGTCCACCAGGAGCATGTGACCGGCGTGCGCCACCATCCGGCTGTCCGTCAGCCTCGCGACCAGAAGGGGTGGCACACCGAGCAGCAGCGGAATCTCGGCTTCGGGAATTCCCTCAGGCCGACGGCTCAGGAGGCCGACCAGGCGATCTGCGGCCGACTCCGCCCGAAGCGCCTCGATCCACTGCGGCCTGCCGCCTGGTGGCAATGGATCCAGCACCCAACCGCCCCCCAGCACGGTGGCGGGGCTGTAGCTGCGGAGTACCAGCCGGTCCAGGCCGCGGGCCACCAGTGGTCGTTCCAACAGCAGCCTGACAAAGCCGCTCTCGCCGGGAGCCAGGGTTTGCGGGCCCCGCACCCGTGCCAACGCCTCCTCGGATCCGTGGTGCACCCGGACCCGGGCCTGGTGTAACAACGGCCCGCGGGCGGCGGGGTGCAGGGAGATCCAGGCATCCAGCGTTCGGGTGACTCTCCACGGATCACCGCGACTGACCAGCGACTCCCCGCGGGCCAGCCCTTCACGCCCGACCTGGGCGAGGGCGACCGCGACCCGCTGCCCGGGGCCGGTAGTCTGGACCGGGGCGCCGTGGCTCTCCAGCGACCGGATCCGCCCTTCGACTCCGGCGGGGAGAATGGTGACCGATTCGCCGACGCTGAACCGGCCCGACCACTGGGTGCCCGTGACCACGGTCCCTGCTCCCGGGAGCGAGAACACCCGATCGATCGGCATCCTAGCCAGGTCCCCAGCCACACCGCGAGGGGTCGCGGGCAGCGTCTCCCCGATCAGGACAGCGAGACCGCCAATGGAAGCGGGATCGCGGACTGAGGTCGCCAGAGGAGCGCTGAACCGGATCGGACTGGGGCTCAGCCACTCCGCCACCTCGGCCTCGATCAGCCGAAGCCAGTCCTGGTCCACCAGGTCTGCCTTGGTGACTACCGGGATTCCCACCGGTATACCCAGCGATTCCGCGACCAGGAGGTGCTCCCGGGTCTGTGGCATGATCCCTTCGTCCGCGGCAATCACCAGGAGCAGCAGGTCGATCCCGGCCGCCCCCGCCACCATGGTGCGTACCAGGTCCTCGTGGCCGGGCACGTCCACCACCCCGACCCGGGCACCATCGGCCAGCCGGAGCGCGGCAAAGTGGAGATCGAGCGTGATGCCGCGCCGGCGTTCCTCGGCCAGCGGGTCCATCCGGGTCCCGGTCAGGGCCTCCACCAGCGCTGACTTGCCGTGGTCGATGTGACCGGCCGTCCCGATGATCATGAGCCGGCCCAGGCCCGGCCGACCCAGAACTCGAGAGCGCTGAGCTGGCCCCCTTCCGCCACGTGGTAGTGGATATAGCGGGCGAGGAGTCGGCGATGGGCTGCCGCGTGGCGCTGATCGAGCAGACCCGGCAGTCCGGCAGGGCTGACCAGGGCCCGCAGGGCGGCCCGGTCCGGCGTGGGAAGCATGGTGGTCTCCGCAGTCGGGGCGCAGCGGGCACAGAGCGCCCCGCCATCCGCCGCGCTGAACGCCAGGGGACCGTCCTCGAGCGGCTGCCCATCCCGGAGACACTGGCTGAGGCCAGGTTCGAACCCCAGGGTCGCCACCAGCCGCCACAGCAGATGAACCGCCAGCCCCGGCAGCTGCTCCGGCCCGGCTGGTTCCAGGACCTCGAGTGCCCCGGCGAGGCAGTCGTAGGCCTCAGAGCGTGGCTCGGTCGATCCAACCCGGATCATCAATTCGGCCAGGGCGGTGGCGGTCGCGAACCGGGCCACGTTGGACGCCAGGGCCACCGGCAGATTGGTGAGGTCGAAGGCCGTCAGGGTGTGGAGATCGCGCCGGCTCGACAGCAGCAGGTGGGCCTGGCCGCTGCTGAACACCTGCAGCGAGGCACCGAAGCGACTCCGGGGCCGGAGCGCCCCCTTGGCGATGGCGCTCTGGACCCCGTGGTCGCGGGTGGCCAGCCGCACGATCTTGGACGTCTCACTGTACCGCAGCGTGGCCAGGACAATGGCCGGGGTGGTAACCACCATGGCCAGAATCTAAGGCCGTCGAACCCGGCGGAACCGTTATTGGGGCGGGATGTCTGTCACCAGCGCCCCTACCGCGCATTCCCCCGCGTTCACCACCCGAATCAGCGACAGGTCCGGTCGCAGGATGTGCACCTTGCCCGGATCACCCCCGGAGCAGAGTCCGGTTTCGAGGGCGTAGATTCTGCCCTCCGCGTCGACCGCGACCCCGGCATTATTGGGAATGGCGAGGCCGTCTCCCGCGCCCCTGAGCACCTGGCGGCTCAGCAGATCGTAGGCCATGAGGCCTTCGGCATAGGAGGAGACATACAACCGGTCGCTGCCGTTGGTCGCGATCGGTCCCGGCGCGTTGCCAAAACCACCGAAATTGCCCAGCTCCTTGCGATCCACCGGATCGACCCTGGTCACCCGGCCCTCGGTCGCGCCGCCGTAGGGGCCGGTGTTCATGACGTAGAGGACACCGTCCTGGCTGACGAACACGCCGAAGCCAGCGTTGCCGGGACCGGGCATGCCGATGGAGTCCACGCCACTGGCCAGGTGATTGGTGGCCGGGTCCACCACGCTCAGCCAACTGTCACCGGCTGGGGCGAAGTTGACCAAGTTGCCGTTCATCACGAACAGCTTGCCTCGGGTATAGACCATGCCCTGCGGAAAGACCCCCACCGGCAGGCTGCTGGTGCTCCCGGTCTGGTAGTTCACGCGGGTAACGGAATTCAGATTCGGGTTTCCCACATACCCGATGGAATCGTCGATCATGGCAGACCCGGTGGCCCCGGAGTTCGCGGGTAGCGGGATTGTGCGCGCCACCACGCCGGCACGGAGATCCACTACGGCCACGGCGTTATCGACGCCGAGGGGCACCAGGGCCCAGCCGTTCAGCGCGCTGACCCCGATGGGAGAGGGGGTGACACCTCCGAGCGGCACCGTGACATGGGTGGTCGGGGACTCGACCGGGAAGATGGTCAGCGACCCCTCGGTGCTGTTGACCACCAGCAGCACCTCTTCCGGCGGGGGCAGCGGGGGCAACGCTTCGGCGCAGGCCAGCCCGGAGAGGATCACAGCGAGCAGAATTGGGCGACGGTTCATGGCAATTGCCAGGTAAGAGTGGCAGTCAGAATCCGGCCGGGAGCAGGGTAGCCGGAGATGAAACTCGGTTGCCGATTGGTCAGATCCTCGGCATCGAGGCGAAACCGCAGGGCGGAATGGAGTTCGAGCTGGACCCCGGCGGCCACAACCCCGAAAGCCGGCAGCTCGTTGATTCCGCTGTTGTCTCGAAAACGCGTGCCGAGATAGTGCCAGCGAAGATCGGCCGCGACGCGGCCCCGGACCCAGCCGCCATTGGCGGACAGACTCACCACCGGGCGATAGGCCAGTTGGGCCGCACCGGCCCAGGGTCGGGTGATGCGGCTGAAACTGCTGCCGGCCCCGAGGGATAGACCGCGCGAGGATCGGAAGCTCACCGAGGCCTCCCCGCCCCGCCGAATCACGTCAAAGTTCAGAGGCATCCAGGCAAAATGGGCTGCGGGGCTCTGACCCCACAGGATCAGGTCGTCGACCCGACCCCAGTAGCCCCGCAGCGAGAAGTCCCCGTCCAGTCCGACCAGTCCGAAGCTCTGGCGTACCCCGACCTCCGCCTCCCAGCGAACCCGCTCGGGGCGAAGGTCGGGGTTCAGGATGACCCCGTTGCCTTCACGGAAGAACAGGTTCGCGGGTGGCGGGAGGCTCACCCCGCTGCCGAGGGCGGCGTTGAGTGTGGTCCGCCGCATGGTGTGACTGGTCGCCAGCCGGCCAGTGACCTGTGGGGCCGGACCACCGCTCCACCAATCGAGACGAAGGGTCGGCGTCACCAGCCAATGGCTGGCCGGTTCCCACCCGGCATCCAGCAGCATGCCGACCCGACCCTGCCCCGCTCCGTCAGGGATGGCGCTCCCGGAGAAGCGGTCATAGCGGGTCTCCACGGCGGCGTTGGCCGTCAACCCGCGGGCCTCCACCAGCGCATGCTCCACCCGCAGGCTGCCGCTGGCCCCGCGGGAGTCCGAGCTGTAGGCCCGTCCGATCGGTGGCTGGGGATCCTCGAACTGGCTGGAAATGAGCTCCGCACCCGCCGAAACACGCCACGGTCCGGTGGAACGGAGCCCGGCGAAGAGCGTCCAGTCTGATGCCCGGGCCGCGGGAGTCGGATTAGTGACCGGTCCCGGCAGCCCTCGGGTCGAGGCGGTGCCTCGAAGCTGCAGATCCAGTACCCCGGAACGCCGGGCCGAGACCGACCAGACCGTCCCGCCCGCATTGCCCCGCTCCGCGGTGCCTCCGCCCCGGACCGGGGGCTGGATATAGCGGTAGCGGTCCGCCAGGGTGCGCAGGTCAGCGGTGAAGACAGTTGCACCAACCCCGGTGCGGAAACGCCCGACATATACCCCATGGGTGCCCGCCTCGGCGGACAGCTCCGATCCCGGATCGGTGCGAGTCTCCACCGCGATGACGCCGGCGATGGCCCGGTAGCCGAACCGGGCGCCCTCCACCCCGCTCCAGAGCGTCACTCGCCGGATGCCGCTGGTCGAGAAACCGCCGAGATCGGCACGCCCGGAATAGGGATCGTTCACCGGGAACCCGTCCAGCAGGACCAGCACCTCGTCGGCCGCGCTGCCGCGAATGGTCGGGGACTCGGCACCATCCGGGCCCGGCCTGAGCTGCACCGCCTCCCAGCCATCGAGCGCGCGCGCCAGGGTCCTTCCCCGCCGCTCCAGGTCGCTGCCGGACAGTTCCGCAGTCCCGCGGCTGGCGGTAACGGTCAGGCTGTCGAGGAGGATCGCGCGGGGCTGCAGCTCGCGATCCAGCCGAAGCTCGGTTCCCGGTAGCGCATCCACCGTCTCGCACTTTGGCGCGTACCCGATGCGCCGCAGGCACAGATCCAACCGGCCGGGAGCGAGACCCTCAACCCGGAAACTGCCGTCGCGACCGGTGAGCGTCTGCCGTGACTCCACCCGGACTTCGACCTGCTCCAGCGGCTCCCGCGAGGTGGCGTCCAGCACCCGCCCCGCGATCACCACCGGGGCCTGGGCCGCCGCGGCGGCGGATCCCAGCAGCCCGAGCGCAAACGGCGCCATCCACCGGAGCCTCATGACGGCTCTCCGGGTCTGAGCGGCACGACCTGGGGCACCGCGCCCCAGGCGGTGACCGCTACCGGCCATTCAAAGACCTGCTGCAACCGCGGCGGGGTCAGCACCGTGGCCGGACGGCCCACCCCGGCCAGTTGGCCCCGGTTGAGCAGCACCATCCGGTCCGCATAGCGGGCGGCCAGGTTCAGGTGATGGGTCACCAGCAGGGCCGCGAGTCCCTGGTCCGCCAGCCGGCGCACCAGTTCCAGCACCTCCATCTCGTGCCGCACGTCCAGGGCAGCGGTCGGCTCATCCAGCAGCAGCAGCCGCGGCTCCTGGGCCAGCGCCCGTGCGATGCGGACCCGCTGCCACTCACCGCCCGACAGGGTATCGGTGCGGCGGGAGGCGAGGTCCAGCACGTCGGCCTGCCGCATCGCCGCCTCCACCACCGCATGATCACGCTCCCCTGCGGCCGCCAGCGGTCCGAGGTGGGGATAGCGGCCCAGGCCGACCGTCTCGCCGACCCGGAGCGGAAACAGGGTCTCCTCGCGTTGCAGCACCACCGCCACGGTGCGGGCCAGCTCCCGCGGCGACCAGGTCTCGATCGGGCGATCACACAGCCGGACCGAGCCGCCGCTCAGCGGCCGGCTACCCACCAGTGCGTGCAGCAGGGTCGACTTGCCGCTCCCGTTGGGGCCGACCACCGCGACCAGCTCCCCGGGATCGAGCTGCAAGTCGACCCCCTGCACCGCGGGGGCCGGCTGCCCCGGGTAGCGGACCTGGAGGTCGCGGGCCCGGATCACGCGAGCGACCTTCGCAGCAGCAGCGCGAACAACGGCACTCCCAGCAGCGCCGTCACCACCCCGACCGGCAGTTCCAGCGGCGTGGCTACCCGCCGCGCCAGCGCGTCCGCGAGGACCAGCAGGCCACCACCCAGCAGAAACGAGGCGGGCAGCAGGGTGAGATGGCTGGTCCCGAAGAGTCGGCGGACGGCGTGGGGCACGATCAACCCGACGAACCCGATCAGGCCGCAGCTGGCCACCGCGACCGCGGTCAGCAGGCCGGTTGCGAGCAACGCCACCCGCTTCACCCGCTCCGGGTCCACTCCCAGGTGACGGGCGTTGTCCTCTCCGAGCGCCATGAGGTCGAGCGCCCGGGCCTGCACCATCAGCAGCGCCAGCGGCGGCAGGCCGTACATCGCGAGCACGGCGACCGAGGTCCAGGAGGCCGTCCACAGTCCGCCCAGCATCCACAGGAAGGCATTCTGCAGCCGGGCCGCCGAGGAAAGTGAGAGGGCGGCGCCCACCAGCGCCATCGCGAAGGCGCTGACCACCACACCGGCCAGCAGCAGGATATGGGAGTCGAGTCGCCGGCCGTCGATCAGACTGACGCGATACACCAGGGCCAGCGTCGCCAGCGCACCCAGGAACGCCGCCAGCGGCACCGCCCAGGTGGCTTGTACTCCGGCGGCGATGGCCGCCACCGCGCCCAGTGCGCCCCCTGCCGACAGCCCGAGGAGGTACGGGTCGGCCAGTGGATTGCGTACCACGGCCTGCAGCACGGCCCCGCAGACCGCGAGACTGCCACCGACCAGGAAGCCCAGCAGCACCCGGGGCAGGCGCAGCGCCCTGACTATCACTGCCTCCGGGGCCCCCGGATCGGTCAGCCCACGCCACAACCCCCGGGCGGGGAGCGGTACCGCGCCGATCGCGAGGCCCAATCCGATGGCACCCAGGACGAACCCGCCGAGCCACCACCACCGCCCGGCCCTCATGAGCCCGCCTGCCGCAGCGCCGCGGCCAGCTGTTGGATCGCTGCGACGGCCCGGGGGCTGGGCCGTTCGAACGCCGACCCCGGCAGGGACACCAGTCGCCTGAGGCGAACCGCGCGGACCGCCTGCCACTCCGGGCGTTGCATGAATCCGGGGAGGTCCGCCGCCGTGGTCAGGATGAGGTCAGGATCACGCTGGGTCACCAGCTCGATGCTTACCGGCCCGCTGGGGGCCGGGAGATCGGCGAAGATGTTCACGCCGCCCGCGCGGGTGACGATGTCGTTGAGGAAGCTGCCGGCACCGATGGTGACCGGTGGGTCGGCCCAGGCCAGCAGGAAGACCCGGGGAGGCGCAGGAAGTGGGGGCAGGTCGAGCGCGGCCAACTGCCGTTCCAGCTGATTCCCGAGCGAATCGCCCGCCGCGGCTCGATCGACCAGCGGCCCCAGCAAGCGCGCCAGCCGGGACACATCGGCGAGCCGGTCGGTGGCGAGCTGCAGGGTGGGAATGCCGGCCGCGTGCAGCCGCGCCACCGCCTGCAGGTTCCGCGCGGACGGGTACAGCAGCACCAGATCGGGGTGGACCCCGAGCACCGCTTCGAGGTTGGGGGTCAGCCCGTCCCCGAGATCGGGAACGGCGAGCGCGGCGGCCGGGTAGTCGCACCAATGGGTGCGACCCACTACCCGGTCTCCGGCCCCCAGTGCAAACAGCAGTTCGGTGGTGGCGGGGCTGAGGGAGACGACTCGACTCGCCGGGCGAGCCAGCACGACCGTGTCCCCATGGTCGTCGACTGCGGCGAGCCGGCCCCCGCGCGAGACGGGCGGCGTGACACAGGCGCCGAGGAGGGTGGCGAGAAGCGGAAGGACCCGCCTCAACAGAACCGCCCATCCCCGGGGCACTGGAGATGGGCGATCAGAAGCCGAGCAGCGGCTGGTGTCGCCACCGATCCCTCCCCCGAGGGTGTTCGTGGTGGCACGAGCCGAGAGGTCTCCTGGCTTCGGGCTATCCGCTCGCCTTCCCAGTTACCCAGTGGCGACGATGAGCGTGTGTGACTGCCCGTTACAGTGGCGGGGCCGCGCCGGAATTGAACCGGCTTCCGAGTATCCCGACTCGCGTTCGATTGTGGACTCCCGGCGGGAACCTAGGACCTCTTCGACGTTCCGGCAAGGTGGGAGCTGACCGCCGCCTTGAGCCGGGACCGTTCGGCCTGGTACCGGGCCCACTCCGCCTGATCCACCGCGGCTTCTCGACCGCGATAACGCTGATCCATCCTTGCCAGCTCCTCCAGCAGCGCGGCGGGACCGCTCCCAGCGGGCGCGGGACGGCGGCGCAGGGTGCGGATCGTAAACCCGATCAGCACCACGGACCCGATTCCCAGGAGCAGCGGCAGCAGCCAGCCGGTGACCGACCCCGGGTAGCTGATGGTGATGCTGCTGCCGGCGGTTGCCGACCCGGTCCACTGGCGGAAGCTGCGACTCTCGATGGTCTGGCTGTCGCCCCGGACCATGTCGGCACCTCGAAGCCGCCGATCGAATTCCTCGAGCAGCACGGTGAGCGTGGCCACCGTCTGATCCATGGGGAAGGTGACGGCGCCGGGATCTACCGGAAGCTGGTAGGTGTACAGCATCTGCTTCTGACCCGGGGCGACCGGAGCGAACACTGCGATGGTGTCCCCTCGCCGGGTCACTGCCTCCGCCGACAGATCGCCCTCCCCCGCCCGGAAATTGAGCGTCCCTTCCGGAAGCCGGGTGAACCAGACCGGGTGCTGGTCGTCAGGCGCGACCCGGGTATCGGGCCCGGGGTTTTCGAGGATCACGATCTCCAGCACCGCCCGGGTCCCATCGGGCCCGGGTTTGCTCACCACGATGTGCCGCGAGGCCACCTCGACCGGGGCCCGAGACGAGGTATCGGATACCAGCAGTACAAGTCCACTGTCGACGGAACCGGGTGCGGACTGGAGCGGGGAGGAGAAATACTCGATGCCGCGATAGCCGGCGCTGATCAGGTACACCGCGCCGGTATCGGCCCGGTACCGGAACCGGAAGTCGCCCCGGGGGCCGGTGGTGGTGGAATCGAGCGGTCCCTGGATCCGGCGACTCACCCGGTGAAGTACGACCTGGAGTCCGGGCACCGCCACAGTGTCTCGGCCGGCCCGCCACACCCGTCCCGTGGCGCCCGCAGTGGCCTGGGCCTGCACCGGGGTGGCCCCGACACCATGAGCGACGACGAGAAAGGCGGCCACCGCGCCGCCTCGCAGGCTCCGCTGCCGCCGGGGGGTGACGCTCACGGCTGGAATTTGCCGAAGTCCTGGGGATCCATCCGCTCGAGCCATGCCCGGAGCTGCTGGGCCGCGGCATCGGGGTCGCGCGAGTCGCCGTCTTCGGGCCCCTGCTCCAGCAGCCCGTCGTCGGTGAAGATGGGAGCCTGCACCCGCAGCGCGAGGGCGATACTGTCCGAGGGGCGGGCGTCCAGCTGAAACACGTGATCGTCGCGGGCCAGCCACAGCTGGGCGAAATAGGTCTTGTCCTTGAGGGCGCTGATCATGATCCGGCGGACGCTCGCCCCCAGCCCGGTGATCACCGTCCTCAGGAGGTCATGGGTCATCGGACGGGCCGGCTTGATGCCCTGGAGCTCCATGGCGATGGCACTGGCCTCGGCGGGGCCAATCCAGATCGGCAGCACCCGGGTGCCCTCCTTCTCGCGCAGGATCACGACCGGCGAGTTGGTGGTCCGGTCGAGGCCCAGCTGCTGCACAGTGACCTCGATCATCAGGCCCTGGCCAGGAGCTCCCGCGTGCGGTTGGTCTCTTCCCAGGGGAAGTACCGAATGCCTCCGCGCGAGAACGGCTTGCGGCCGAAGTGCCCGTAGGCCGCGGTGGGCGAGTAGATCGGGCGACGGAGGTCCAGTGCCTTGATGATGCCGCCGGGCGTCAGGTCGAAGACCTGGCGCACCGCCCGCTCCAGCCGGTCATCGGGAATCTTCCCGGTGCCGAAGCTGTCCACCAGAACCGAGACCGGATCCCGGACGCCGATGGCGTAGGCGACCTGCACTTCGCAGCGCCGCGCCAGGCCAGCGGCCACGATGTTCTTGGCCACCCAGCGCATCGCGTAGGCCGCCGAGCGGTCCACCTTGGACGGGTCCTTGCCGCTGAAGGCGCCTCCGCCGTGGCGTGCCATCCCGCCGTAGGTGTCCACGATGATCTTGCGCCCGGTGAGCCCGGCGTCGCCGTGCGGCCCACCGATCACGAACCGCCCCGTGGGATTGATGTGGAACCTGGTCCTGCTCGTATCCAGCCGGGTCCTGGCCAGCACTGGGCGGATGACTTCCTCGATCACGCCTTCCCGGATGGTCCGCTGGCTCAGGGTGCGGCCCCGCCAGTTCTCGGCGTGCTGGGTCGACACCACGACGGCCCGGATGCCAACCGGCCGGTCCCCCTCGTATTCCACCGACACCTGGCTCTTGCCGTCGGGACGCAGCCAGTCGAGGCGCCGGAGTCCCCCTTCCCCCTTGCGTACCAGGGCCAGCCGCTCGGCGAGGCGGTGGGCCAGCTGGATCGGGAGCGGCATCAATTCCCGGGTCTCGTCGCAGGCATAGCCGAACATCATGCCCTGATCGCCGGCACCGCCGGTGTCGACCCCCTGGGCGATGTCGGGCGACTGGTTGTCGATCGAGCTGAGCACCGCGCAGGTGGTGCCGTCGATGCCGTAATTGGCATCGGTGTACCCGATCCGGCGGATCGTGTCGCGAACGATCTCGGGAATATGGACGTAGGTATGGGTCGTGATCTCGCCCGCCACGACGGCCATGCCCGTGGTCACCAGCGTTTCGCAGGCTACCCGCCCCTTCGCGTCCTTGGCGAGGATCGCATCGAGGACCGCGTCGGAAATCTGGTCCGCGACCTTGTCAGGGTGGCCTTCGGTGACGGATTCGGAGGTAAAGACGTGGCGGGGCAACTTGGCCATGGATCGGTCGAAGTGAAAGGAGGCACCGGCAGGGCGGCGCGGCAGACGTCACTCGCGGAAGGTAGCGGTCCCCGTCAGCCGCGGCAACGCCGCCAGCGAATCGAACAAACGCACATCGAGGTGGTCCTTCACCACCTCCCGCAGGGCCCGGGTCACGTCTCGCGAACGGTCCGCCGCCAGTGCAGCCTCGGCCGCGCGAGTCGCTACCGAGACGGGGACAGCGCGAATGATCCACTTGACCAGCGGAATGGCGGGAGGGCCGACACTGAGCGTGCGATAGCCCAACCCCATGAGCAGCACCACCGAGAGCGGGTCGGAGGCCATCTCCCCGCAGATACTCACCCCGATCCCCGCCCGCCGGCCGGCGTCCACGATGGTCCGGAGCAGGCGCACCACTGCCGGATGATGGGCTGAGAACCGGTCCGCAAGTCGGGCATTGCCGCGATCAACCGCCAGGGTGTACTGCACTAGGTCGTTGCTGCCGACGCTGAAAAACGCGCTGTGCTTGGCCAGCTCATCGGCGAGCAGTGCTGCCGCCGGGGTCTCGATCATCACCCCGACCGGCACCGACGCGGCGGCCCGGATGCCGGCCTGGGCCAGGTGCAGGGCCTCCTCGAGCATCATCTCCCGGGTGGCAATGACCTCTTCGATCTGGGTCACCAGCGGGAGCATGAGCTGGATCTGGCGGTCCGCGGCCGCCCGCAGTATCGCCCGGAGCTGCGGCCGGAAGATCTCGGGATGATCCAGACACACCCGGATCGACCGCCACCCCAGGAATGGGTTGGCCTCCGGCACGGCCCTGAAGGCCGCCGGAAACTTGTCACCGCCCAGGTCGAAGGAGCGGATCACGACCGGGAGATCCGGGAATGCGTCCGACACCCGGCGGAAGTAGTCGGCCTGCTCGTCCTCCGTGGGCAGCGTTGCCCGCCCCACCACCAGGAACTCGGTCCGCAGCAGACCGACCCCCTGGGCATCGTATCGGACCGCTGGGATGATCTCGTCCGGCAGATCGATATTCCCCATCACCGTCAGGTTGATGCCGTCGGGGGTGATGGCGGCCTGGGTAACCGCCGCCTCCAGCTCCAGGTCCAGCTTCTGGCGGCGCGACAGCTGGGCCCGGGCCCGCTCGATCTCGGCTCGGGTCGGGTCCAGCAGGATGCTGCCGCTCTGCCCATCCAGCAGCAGCAGCATCCCCGACTCGATCCGTCCCAGGGCCCCCACCGCCCCCATCACCGCCGGGATGCCCAGTGAATGCGCCAGGATCGCCGCATGGGAGGTCCGGGTTCCCTCCTCGCTCACCAGGCCGACCACATGGTCCCGGTCGAGCTGCACCGTGAGTCCCGGCGACAGCTCGTGGGCCACGATGACCACCTGATCCCCCTCCGGCATCGACCACAGGGCCTCCTCCTCCCGGCCCAGCAGCCGCTGCAGCATCCGGTTGTGGATGGCCGAGAGGTCAGCCACCCGGTCCCGCAGGACGGCGTTGCCCGATCCGACCCAGATGTTCCGCACCTCCAGCGCCTTGAATTCGTAGGCAGTTTCCGCGGAAAGCTGATTCTGCCGGATGAGCTGCTCTACTCCGCTGAGGAATTCCGCGTCCTGCACCATCAGGATCTGGGCATCGAAGATGTGGGACTCCTCCCGTCCCGCCCGCTCCCGAACCCGGTCCCGCAGGGATTCCAGGGTGCGTGCCACCGCGCCGGCGGTGGCGTGCAGACGGCCCACTTCGTCCTCGATCGCCTCGACCGGGATGGCCCGGTTGGGCACGTCCGGAACGTCCAGACGGACGATCACCGCGGGGCCGAAGGCGACCCCGGGGGAGACCCCGATCCCCTGCACCAGACGTCGATCCGGCATTATTCGCCGAATCCCCGCGCCACCAGTTGCACCAGAGCCTCCAGCGCCGCGGCCTCGTCAGGGCCGTTGGCCCGCACCAGGATGGAGCTGCCGCACTCGGCGGACAGCATCATGACCCCCATGATGCTCTTGGCGTTGACTCCCAAGCCGTCCTTCACGATTTCGATGTCGGCGGCAAAGCCGCCGGCCAGCTTGACCACCTGGGCAGCCGGCCGGGCGTGCAACCCCAGCCCGTTCACGATCGTCACTCCCCGCTCGATCACGGCCAGACCCCGACCAGTACGATGGCCATCATGAGGGCGAGCACCGAGAGTCGGAGTGGCGAGAAGCGGGTTTCCAGTCTCCAGCTAAGCCCCAGCACGGCGAGTCCGGAGGCCCCCGCGGTCCATCGGGCGACCGTAGTGGCGCCCCCAAGTTCGACTGCGGCGACCACCGGCAGCGCCGCCCCCACCAGCAGCAGGGCCATTCGGCCGAACCGCGGAGTCCATCGGGGCAGCCACGAGTCACCGATGGCCGCCCCCACCTGGGCCCCACTGCGAAGTCCGGTGTGCAGCCCCCAGACCCCAGTGGCGATCCGGAACAGGTTGAAGCCCAGCAGGCCGGCCGGCAGCACCCACCAGCCGACACCGGCGGCGAGGCCAAGCATGATCAGGGACATCACCGAAGGCACCAAGCCGACCCAGAACAGCTGGTCCCCGAGCGCACCGAGGGGACTCGGCAGCGCCGCCCGCAACCGCTCCAGCTGGTTCGCGGGCACCTGATCGTATTCGGCCCGGACCAGGGCCCCCAGGGCGATTCCGGCGAGATACGGGTGCGAGTTGAAGAACCCCGCCGAACGCACCGCCGCCGCAGCATGCCGCGCCGGATCGGAGGCCTGCAGGTCCTCGAGCAGCGGTTCCGCGGCGTAGCCCATGCCGATGCCGGTCATGCGCTCGTAGCTCCAGGCGCCCTGAACCGCGAGGAGCCGAAGCAGGGCCCGCAGCGATCCCCGGTTCATCGCCAGGCGACCCACAACCCACCCAGCACCAACCCGCCGACCAACCAGCGCAGCCGCGGCCCGGTGCCGGCGCTCCGCAGCGCCCCGTGCGCCGCGGCGGCGACCGCGCCCCCGATTGCCACCGCCGTCACCAGCGCGAACGGTTCGGTGTTCGGCAGCCACTCGCGCGCCTGCAAGCGGCGGCGCCAGCGACTGGAACAACTATCTGTCGCGCCTGCAGGGCCAGGGCCAGTGCGATTCCGGTCAACGTGAAGCTGCGCAGCACGTCGCCAGCGATGCCCCGGGCCAGCAGGGCCGAAACGGTGTCAGACTGACCGGCCGCGAGACCGGCGGCGCTGCGCTGCAGGGCCCGGCCATTGGCCCGGCGCAGCACCTGCAGGCTCCAACCTCCCAACCCCGCGACCAGCAGAGCATACAGGGTGGCCAGGCCCAGGGTCACCATCCAGGGCCCCCCGCCGGCCAGCACCACCGCACCGACCGCCGCGGGGCCGTAATCGGGATAGCGCGCGGCGCCAACGGGAAGCACGTCCAGCGCGAACAGCTCCAGCACCACGCCCACGCTGAACCCCGATACCGGGTCCCCCAGCAGGAATCCCGCCCCGGCGCTCGCGACCAGTGGCCGAGACAGCAGCGCCTGGGGGAAACTGACCAGGTCGACGCCTACCACGGTGCCCCAGATCAGCAACATCCCGAGCGTGAGCCAGGTGGCCGTCATCGAAGTGACTCCAGCGGTATCGGCACCGAGCTCGGAAGATCCTGCGCGGTCACGATGGATCCCCGCGCCGCCAGCCCCTCCAGGACCGCGAACTCATCCGGACTGAGGAACACGTAGGGAACCCGCTGGGTGCGCCCCGGTTTCTGGTGAATCCCGCCGAGGTTTACCCGGGCCACTGGCAGCGCCAGCCGGCAGTAGGCATCCATGGTGCGCACGTCCCCCATGAGGACGATGCCGTTCCGGGGATCCTCCCGCCAGCGCGCGGCATCCCGGGCGGCCTCTTCCACGGTCGCGAAGTAGAGCTGGATCTCCGTCGGGACTCCCATCCGATAGAGATCCTGTTCCCACTGGTTCACGGCCACGGTGTCGTCGACCAGCACGATGAAACCGACGGCCAGCGGCTGCCCCCACCCCACCACCACCTGGCCGTGTACCATCCGATCATCGATCCGGTGCAGAATGACCGGCATCAGGCCTGCCGGATCGCTTCCACGCCCTTGCCAGCGGCGCGCTGGGCCCCCTCCTGCGGGCTGAGAGCACCCTGGTGCACGAAGTCGAGCAGCATGGGGAGGTTTACCCCGGAGACGACCCGGATATCGGACCGTTCCCGGGCCGCGTGCATCGCCGCGAAGTAGCAGGAGCCGCAGGGCATGTCGGCGAAGATCACGACCGGCCCTTCGCCCAGGGCCGCCGCCAGCAGTTCCCCGAGTGCTTCCCGGTCGCACCCTGCGTTGCTGACCGGCGTCAGCACCCCGATGACTCCGCCGATGCGCTCGGCTTCCTGCACCAGGGCGCTGGCCAAGGAGCCGTGGGCCAGGACGATTCCGCGGGGCGGCTTACTCATAGTCCTGGGCCAGGTATTCCCGGAGACCCTGCTTGTCCTTCATTTTGCGGATCAGGCGCTCGTTGAAGGCCGCGGCGACATCGACACCCGAGTACCGCAGCAGGTGCATCATGGCCACGACTTCGGCGATGACCGTGATATTCTTGCCGGGATTGAGGGGGACAATGACCCGGGGCAGACTCACCTCCAGGATCACCGTCTCCAGGGCCTGCAGCCCGGTCCGTTCCGCTTCCTGGGCGTTCTCCCACGCCTCCAGCTGCACCACCACCTCGATTCGCTTCTGCTGGCGCACTGACCGTATCCCGAACAGCGCCGGAATGTCGATCAGGCCAACCCCGCGGATTTCCATGTGGTGCGCGGCCAGCTCGTGTCCTGATCCCAGCAGGATGTCACTGCCGCGACGGGTCACCTGCACGATGTCGTCCGCCACCAGTCGGTGGCCGCGTTCCACCAGATCGAGCACGCATTCGCTCTTGCCAATGCCTGACTGGCCGATGAACAGGAGCCCCACACCGTACACGTCTGCGAGCGACGCGTGCAGGGTGGTCCGCGGGGCAAAGGCCTCTTCGACGATCGGCTTGATGCGACGATAGAACTCCGCCGTCTTGAGCCGGCTGCGCAGCAGGGGAATGCCCCGTGCCCGGGCCAGGTCGATCAGCTCGGGCGGCACCTCCTGCCCCTTGGTGACGAACACCGCCGGCAGGTCAAACTGGAAGAACCGCTCCAGTCGGGAGGCCCGGTCGGCGGCCTCGAGCGAGTTGAGGTAGCTGATCTCGGTCTCACCCAGCACATGCAGGCGCCGCGGCATGAACCGGGTGGTGTAACCGGCCAGTGCCAGCCCCGGGGAGGCCACCTCCGGATCGGGGATCGGGCGGTCCAGCCCTGCTTCCCCGGTGAGGGCCTCGAGCTGCAGCGGGTCGCCCCGTCGCCCCAGCAGGTCCCGCGGGGTGATCGTCACGCGACGCCCTTGGCTCCCCGCCCCCGATGCGCCGAGCTGCCCCGGTCGAGCTGCCGCCGCACCTTCTCCTCGGCCCGGTCCAGGGCGCTGCGGTGATCCTGGGCGTCGGCGGTCCCGATGTAGACGCCCCCGGCAGCAGCGATCCGGATTTCCGCCACCGCGCGGCCACTGGTCATGTCGAAGACCACGGTCCCGTCGAGTGGCCGGTCCGCCAGTGCCGCCAGCCGTGCCACGATCTCCCGGGCACGTTGCTGAAGCTCCTCGGGCACATCACAGTGGCGGGCGGTGATAGCGACGTTCATTATCTCCTCCAGAGGCAAAGGCCCGCACCCGGGCCAGTCATGACGAGGCAACGCCTGCCGAGCGAGCGCCTGCAGGCACCGGGACGGCTGGCACGAATGAGGCCAGCCACTGCTCGGTTCGTTCGGCGGTATTCTCCCAACTCATCTGCTCCGCAAACTGCCGGGCCTGTCGACCCAGTCGCTCGACCAGGCCCGGGGCCCCCGCCAGCTCCAGCATCCGGGCCGCGAGGGCGTCGGCATCGCCATGGGGGACCAGATAACCGGTCTGCCCATGGCGGACCGAATCGCGGAGTCCAGGGCTGTCGGCGGCCAGCGAAGGTGTACCGCAGCCCGCGGCCTCCATGTTGGTAATGCCCCACCCCTCCTTGCAGGAGGGGAAGATGTTGCCCCAGCTGCTCCGCAGCAGCTGCAGCTTCTCGGCTTCCGACACCCGACCCAGGAATCTGGTCTGTTCCGCGACCCCGAGGCGGCGGGCCAGCCGCTCCAGGCGAGGCCGGTCCTCTCCGGCGCCCGCCACATCCAGCCCGAGGTCGGAGCGGCTGCGGCGCGCGATCGCCAGCGCCCGGATCGCGTGCTCCACACCCTTGTACCGGCGCAGTCTCCCGATGTACAGAAAGCTGGGGCGGCCGGCGCGGGCGACCCCGGCAGCGGGCCGGAACAGCCTGGTATCGACGCCGGGATGGACTACCGTGATGCGCTCCGACGCCACCCCCCGCCCCACCAGATCGTCCCGGGTACTCTCGCTGATGGCCTGGAACCAGGCTCGCCGGTAGAGCAGCGGAATCGGTCGTTCCAGCAGCCAGACCAGGGTTGCGAGCGGCCACCACGCCTCCTGGAATACACTGCCGCCGAAGAGGTGCGGGACGATCACCCCGAGCGGGCGATCGGTCAGGTTCGCCACGACCAACGGGACCTTGTTGATATCCTCGACCACCACATCGGGGGTCTCCCGGGCCAGCGCCCGGCCGACCGCACCGCGGCCCAGCAGCGCGAAGCTGTTGCGCTCCCCGCACCGTTCGACCTCGATCCCGTCGACGGTCGCCCGGGCGCTCCCGCCGCGCCAGCCGGAACAGATCAAGCGGATCCGGTGTCCCCGGGCCGCCAGCCGCCCGAAGATCTCATGCAGGTGGATCTCGGCCCCACCCGCCTGGGGATTCTCCCGATCCTGCCAGTTGATCAGCAGAATGTTCACAGCTGGCCCAGGTCACGGGCTACTCGATCGAGCACCC
>CALMOP010000069.1 GCA_937871775.1 uncultured Gemmatimonadota bacterium
CAAAAGGTTAAAATCCCAAGCAGACACTTTCATCGTGAACGAGTAGCTGAAATGAACGAACGTCATCAACAATGCAAGCAATACGGCCGACCGCGCATGACGAGCTTGATCAGCGCGCTCCTCGTCGGCGCCAGGGTCCGGATCGAGCAGCGGTTCTCCGCCTCGGCCTGGCTCGACCGGGTGCGGGCGAGCAACGCCACGCACACGTCGCTGCTCGGCGTCATGCTCTCGTTCATCCTCAAGCAGCCGGCCCGGCAGACCCGGCGTGGGGATCAACCCTTCCAGGCGCTGCTCGGCGGGGGCACCGGCCGCCGCGCCGCGGACCAGGGCCCGCAGGCTCTGCCGATCCTCGTCCTCCAGGAAACAGTGGAGCAGTGGGGTGCGTGGTCCCAGCCAGCGGCACACGACATTGAGCTGACGGGACGCCCAGCGGCGCACCTCCCGGCCCAGCACGGCCGGCCCCGGGCCGGCCGCCTCCTGCCGGTTGATTCCTGCCTCCGCCAGGCGGCGGGCGACCAACCGGAGGTCGGACGTCTTACCCAGCTCCGTCAGAGTCGCCTCGGGGAGCAGGTGGGTGGCGAGGCCGCGAGCCCGGGCGTTGAGATCATCCCAGGAGGTCACAGGGCCGGCTCGAGGTCGCGGAACAGCTCTATCGCGAGCCGGGGACGCAGCTGTTCCAGCCGGGTCGCGAGCGAAGCGTCCACCTCCACCGAGCCATCCTCCGCCGCGAAGGTCAGCGCCGATCCGGCGGCGTCGGGCTCGACCCGCACCGCGGCACCGGCGACCAGGTCCCGGATCGGGGCCGCGAGCAGCGGCGGGCAATGCACCACCACGGGACGGCCATCGAGACAGCCCAGCGCCTCGGCGAGGTCCGCGGCCAGGGCACCGGGCGGCCGTGCCGCGGCTGCCTCGGGCAGGAGCTGACGGGCCCGGGCCACCACCCGGTCGAGCAGCTGGGTGCGGGCGTGGAGCAGCTGGCGGGCGGCATCACGCCGGGCGCCATCCAGCGCGACCACCCCGAGCGCCCCGAGTTCCCGCTCCCGCTCCGCCAACCGGGCGGCCCGCCGCTCCCCGATGCGGTGGGTCGCCTCGCGGGTGAGCCGTTCCGCCTCCACTCGGGCGGCCGCCACCAGGGCCGCGGCGCGGGCCCGTCCCTCGGATTCGAGGGTGGTCAGCAGGTCGGCGATGGCCACGGTCGCCTCACACTCCGCCGCCCCGGAGCATGATGATCACCGCCACCACGAACCCCAGGATCACCATGGTCTCGGGAATGGCGAGCATCACGATCACCGTGGTGCTGAGTTCCGGTTTTTCGGCGAGGGTGGCCGACGCGGCCGGCCCGATCCGGGACTGGGCCCAGGCGGTCGCCAGGGCCGGGATCGCGATGGCGAGGGCGGCGCTGAGGTTGACCCAGGCGTCGTTCATGCGGGACTCCTTGTGGGCGGCGGCTCCGCCGCGAGGCGCGGGGACCAGTGGGCCAGCGGGCGGTAGCGCTCCCCGCCGGGGCTGAAGAAGGTCCCGAAGAATTCCACGTAATGCAGGCGCAGGGCGTGGATGGTGGGACTGAACAGGCCGAGGGCGAAGTTGACCAGGTGGAACAGCAGCGCGAACAGCACCCCGACCACCACGCTGCCCATGGCGCCGACCATCTGATTGGCGACGATCGCCAGCATCACCGAGGCGGTCCCCAGGGCCATGATACGGGTGTAGGAGAGCACGTGGCCCAGCGTCGCCAGCAATTCGACCGGCGCGATGATGCCCTCGACCACCACCAGGATCGGGAACGCGACCAGCAACGCGATCACCATCGGGGTCAGCAGGCCATGGGGCAGAACCTCCACCGCCGCCAGCAGGGCCAGGACGATCAGCACGATCATGACGGCGGACAGCCCCCGGCCGGCCGCCTGCCGCGGATGGCTGCGGGCCGTGCTCAGGACCCCCAGCACCAGGCCCAGCAGGATGTGCACCAGGCCCAGCGCCACGGCCAGACCGAGAAACGGAAGCACCGCCTCCTTGCGGTCCATCCACAGCGGGTGGAGATCCAGCACCCGCCGGCCCAGGTCACCGAAGTACTCGCCGAACAGCACCCCGAAGACGACGGCGAACGCGGCGCCGGCTCCCGCCACTTCGGCGATGGCGCGGCGCACGCTGGCGGGTGCGGCCCGCGCCCGGACCAGCAGGGCCAGGATCGCGAGCACCAGGCCGTAGCCGACGTCGCCCAGCATCAGGCCGAAGAACATGGGGAAGAAGACCGCCACGAAGGGGGTGGGGTCGAGCGACCCGTACCGGGGCAGCGGCAGCATCGCGGTGAGTACTTCGAAAGGCCGGAACAGGCGGGGATTCCGCAGCACCACGGGCGCCTCGGCGCCCCACTGCTCCCGCGCCACGGTCTCCGTCACGACTGCGGTCCCGAGCCGATCCTGCAGCGCGTGTGCCAGCCGGTTCTGCGCGGCCGTGGGCAGCCACCCGTCGAGGACGAACGCGTGGGCAGTGGTCCGGGACAGCGGCAGGGCCTCCAGTTGCAGCAGCCGGTCCCGCAGCACCGCGCGGGCCCGGGCGAGTTCGGCGCCGTGCTGGCGGCGCAGCCGGTCGCGCTCGCGGCGGATCCCACCGAGTTCGACCGGGATCCGCGCCTCCCGTTCCCGCATGCGGGGAATCGCCTTGCTCAGGGAGCTGCCGTAGCCGGCCGGCACTGGCACCTCCTGCACCCGGCTCTGGGCCAGCAGCCGCTCGACCTGCCCGGCCGCCGACCTGGGCACCAGCAGCAGCATGGCGGTTTCCCCGGTGGTCAGCCGCTGGGTAAACACCGCGGCCGAGCCCTGCAGCAGCTGGTCCAGCGCCTCGCGCAGTTGGGGGATGGCACCGGCCTGGTCGGCGCGGAGCACCACGTGGAACATCATGGCGCCGGGTGCCGCGCCCTGGGCCCGAAGCAGCGCCTCGAAGGCGTCGAGAAAGCCGTGGTAGCGGGCCAGCAGGGCCTGCTCTTCCCCGAGCGCGGTCTCCTGTTCGGTGAGGCGGGCGAGTTCACGCCGAACCCGGTGGGCCTGGCGGGCCCACGCGGGCAGGGTGAGGGGCCCGGCGGGCGTCCGGGGCGGCGGCGGGTTCGCAAGACCGGCCAGTGCAACCTCGGTGTCGACGAGCACGCGGCGCAGGGTGCGATGACGGCGAAGGGCGGCGGGCGAGAGCTGGTAGGGCCGCAACGCGGGCTGGTCCGGCGGGGCCGCCAGGTGCACCAGACCGAGATCCTGCAGCAGTGCGATCGTCGGATCGAGCTGCTCCCGGGGACCCAGCAGGCGCACCCGGCTCATCGGGACGATCATGGCTGGCCCTCGCTGGGGGCGAGCACCCGCCTCACAACTTGCGCCGCGAGGTCCACGACCTGACTGTCCGGGATCCGGCGCAGTCGCTCGGCCCGGGCCGCGGCCTCCTGCACCACCCGGCGGGCCTCCTGCTCCTGTTCGTGGCCAATCCGGGTGGCGAGCTGCTCCGCCACCATGGCCAGCTCTGTCGCGGCCGCGGCCTCGAGGTCCGTGACCCGCCGCCGCGCTTCAGCGATGAGCTGGTCGGCCTCGGCGACGGCCGCGGCGTGCCGTACGGCCAACGCCGCCTCCAACTCCAACAAACACAACAGGCCGTCGGCGTCCGGTGGGGGCCGGTGCGCCGCCGAATGCCGATGCGGGTGACCCACAGTACCTCCAGCAGCGGTGCCGGGGTGCGCCGGCACCACTCTCGATGCTTCCTTCAGGGCCCGATCAGTGCGTCTCCCAGGAAGGCCACGGTCAGGGCCACCGGGAGCAGCAGCATGCCGATAAAGCCCTGCACCGCCGCGGCCTCCGCCTGCCCCACCTCCTGCCAGCGGCCGTCCGCCACCAGGTGGGCACTGCGGAGGAGGAACCAGGCCGGCACGAGGCCCAGCAGGAACCAGGGGGAGTGCAGGAGATAGTAGCCCGGCACCAGCGCCAGCACGGCGAGCGTGATGAGGGTGTCGTAGACGCCCGCCATGCGGGCCCGTCCGAAGCGGACCGTGAGGCCCCGCTTGCCGGTGGCCAGGTCGGCATCGTAGTCGGGGAACTCCCGGATGATCTTGAGCGCCGGCAGCGCGATGAGCCACGGCAGCGAGACCACCAGGGGCAGTAGACTGAATCCGCGCTGGACGTAAAACCCGCCGAACACCACCAGGCCCTGTCCCACCGCGATGAACGCTTCACCCAGGCCGCGATAGCAGGCCCGGACCGGGGGCGCGGTGTAGAACCAGCCGATGAACAGCGCCAGCGCCCCCAGCGGGATCGTGAGTGGACCGGTGCCCAGGCCGATCTGGAGGTAAAGCCCGACCGGGATGGCCAGCAGGAACGCGACCACCGCCGCCACCAGCGCGTGACGCCGCGGAATCAGTCCCTTCACCAGGACCCGGGTGCCCCCGGTGGTGGTGATCCCGACCTGATCGGCCCCGCCGATCCGGGTCAGGTTCAGTCGGTCATTGTCAAAGTCGAAATACTCGTTGGCGATGTAGGTGCCATCGGTAAGCAGGAACAGCGCCAGCAGCGCCACCCCGAAGACGGTCCAGTCGACCGCGCCCGACGACCAGAATGCGAGCGCCGTGCCGAGGCAGAAGGGCAGCAGGTTGGCCAGATGCTTCGGCAGTTCCTGCAGATCGACCCAGGGACGCAGCCGGGCCCAGGGCCCGGCGTCGGGCAGCGGGGGTGCGCTGGTGGCCATGAGGTGCTCCGGTTCTCTTCACCGGAAGACTGCCGCCGGGCCTGACAATTGGATATGAAGCGCGGATGAGCCGGCGCTCACGGGGGGTGGGGGGCTGGTTCACGGGCGCTTCATGAAAACCTGAACCTCGGGGTTGCATCTCATCCTGAGCGCATCGAGTAGGGGCGACCCGATGGGTCGCCCCTACTCACTTCGGTCGCTTCCCTCGCTGCGCTCGGGACAAGTCGCGCCCTCAGGGATGAGGTGCGAGGAGCAGGAGGGCGCGTCGATTCTGGAGCTGGTGCCGAGGCTCCCTAGGGCTGCGCCGGCACGCTGGTTGTCACGGGGGTGGCGGGGTCACCCTGCAGGTGCCGATCCAGGAACTCGTTCGAGACCTGCTGCAGGAGGCGGAAGCTCTGCAGGTTGTAGGCGGCCCCGTGGCGGCCCGGCGGGTAGATCCGGACGTCGGCGTCGATGCCGGCGTCGGTCAGGGCGGTCAGCAGGGCCATGGTGTTCTGAGGGTGCACGTTGTCATCCATCATCGAATGGATGAGCAGCAGGCGCCCCTTGATCCGCTTGACGTAGGGCAGGACGGCGCTGGAGTCGTAGCCCGCGGTGTTCTCGCCCAGCAGGCCCATGTAGCGCTCGGTATAGATGGTATCGTAGAAGCGCCAGTCGGTGTTGCCTGGCGAGTTGGCGATGCCCACCGAGAACAGCTCGGGGTACATGGCCATGGTATAGAGGGTGCTATAGCCGCCGTAGCTGGTGCCCATGATCGCGATCCGCTTACCGTCCACGTACGGCAGGGTGCCGAGGTAGCGCGCCGCCTCGGCGAAGTCGTGGCTCTCCCACTGACCCAGGTGGCCGTAGACCACCTTCATGAACGCGCTGCCGTAGTTGTTGGAGCCCCGGTTGTTGAGTCCCACCACCAGGTAGCCCTGCTGGGCCAGCCACTGGGACCAGCCGCTGGTCTCGAAGCTGTTGTAGACCTGCTGCGAGCCCGGTCCGCCGTAGATGGCGAAGATCACCGGGTAGCGGCGCCGGGGGTCGAAGCCCGGCGGCTTGATCATGGAGCCGTCCAGCTTCGCCGAATCCGAGGTGGTGAAGCTGAACAACTCCCGCGGGGCGTAGGCATGGTCCGCCAGCCAGCGGCTGACGCCGGCGTTGTCCTCCAGCTGCTTCAGCATGGCGCCGCCGGTGGCCCACAGCTCCACCTGCCGGGGCTGGGTGATCGCCGACCAGCGGTCGATGTAGTACCGGGTATCCGGCGACATGTCGATGCTGTGGGTCCCGACCGGCCGGGTCAGCCGCTGCTTGCCGGTGCCATCGAAGTGAATCGCATACAGCTGCCGTTCCAGCGGGGAGGCTTCGGTCGAGCTGTAGTAGATCACCCCGGTGGCGGGGTCGGTCCCCTCGATGCGGGTGACGCTCCAGGCCCCGCGGGTGACCTGGTTCACCAGCTTGCCGGAATAGTCATAGCGATAGACATGCTGCCAGCCGTCTTCGTCGGAGATCCACAGGAACTGCTGCAACCCCTTCGGAAACGACATCATGTCCGGGATGCCGGCGTAGAAGTCGTACACGTCGAGCCAGGTCTTCGAGGTCTGGCTCATCACCTGGCGGTGGCCACCGCTGCGGACGTCGAAGAAGAACAGCTTCATGGTGTTCTGGGCCCGATTGAGGGTCATCAGGGCCAGGGTGTCCGGGCGGCTGGTCCAGTACAGCCGCGGGACGTAATACTCGCCGGTCTCGTCGGGGTCGAGCCACACCCGCTTGCCGGTGGCGACATTGATCACCCCGATCCGGACCCGCGCATTGGAATCGCCAACCTGGGGGTAGCGGAGCTTGGTCCATTCCGGGTGCCAGCCGGAGTAATCGGTGAGCTGGGTGATCGGCTCGGCGGATTCATCGACCTGCCAGTAGGCCAGGTAGCGGCTGTCGGGCGACCAGTTCCAGGCCTGGGCCATGCCGAACTCCTCCTCGTACACCCAGTCGAACCGGCCGTTGTGCAGGGTCTCGGTGGCCCCGGTGGTGAGCCGCTTTTCCTTCTTCTGCGCCAGCTGGTAGGTATAGAGATCGCCGTCCCGCTCGAAGCCCAGCATGGAGCCGTCCGGGGAGAGCTCGGCGGTACGGGCACCGTGGGCCGCCAACTGCATCGTCCGGCTGGTCAGCGGGTAGACGAAATAGTCGGAGGTCCCCGACCGGCGGTAGATGGGCTTGAACCGGGTCTGGAAGATCAGGTTCCGGGAGTCCCGCGACCACTGGAACGACTCATACCTGAATGGAGCCGCCGTGTCGGGGAAGCTCAGACCCCCGGCCGCAAAGAGCAGCGTGTCCCGGCCGGTGGCCGGATCGAGCGCCCGGATCTCTTCTCCGGCTTCGGTGGGGACGGTGAACGAGAAGCGCTTGCCGCCCTCGATCCAGTTCACGCTGCGGGGCCCCGGCCGACCGGCGAGCGCCCCTCCCGCGGCCAGGGCCTCGTTGAGGCTCCGGAACGGCGCCTTCTCCTGGGCCTGGACGGCGGGAGCGGCGGTGATCAGGGTGAACGCGAGGGCGACCAGCGTGCGTGGCATCATGAAACTCAGGTCAGGGGAAGGTTGATGAGGATGACGGTGCACCCGCCGAGGGGGTCGTACGGGCGCACCCCGGTGCCGGTTTCCCCGGCGCCCGGCGAACCAAGCGTCACTGGAGCGCCCGGTCAAGGGTGCTGCGATCGTCCAGCATGAGCCACTCCACGATCGCGAGTGGCAGGCTGCCGGTGCTCAACAGCTGGTCATGGAACGCGCCCAGCCGGAAGTCGGCCCCCTGGCGATCACGGTACCGGCCCAGCAGCCGCATGATCTGCCACTTGCCGACCATGTAGGTGATCTTCTGCGACGGGCTCGACGCCGCGCCCGCGGCTTCCCCCTCGGCGGCCTCCCGGTCCAGTCCCCCGGCCTCCATGAAGTAGCGCACCGCCTGGTCGAAGGTCCAGCGACCGGTCTGCAGGTTCACGTCCACCCCGATGCGTGCCGCCCGGTAGCGGCTGAGCCGGAGTACCTGGCCGTACCCTCCGGTGTTTTCCGGATAGAGTCCTTCGCGGAGCAGCATCTCCTCGCCGTAGAGCGCCCACCCCTCGATGAAGACGCCGTCCCCGTGCTGGCGCCGGATCTCGCCCGGCAGGTGGTTGGCGATCGACAGCTGCAGGAAGTGACCCGGAATCCCCTCGTGGCCCAGGATCGGCCTCGGGTCCTCGATCGCGGCCCGGATGTAGAAGTTGCCGCTCTCGGGGTTGTAGGTCGGGATGAAGAAGAAGCCGCTCGAGTCGGCATCGTAGAGTCCGGGTGGGTTCATGAACCCGCCGGGACTGGTCGGTTTGAAGGCCTCCGGCAGCTGCCGGATCTCGAAGCGGCCGAGGTACGATGGAATGGTGACCAGACGCCGCGCGGTGAGGAAATCGACCAGGTCCTGTTCCCGCGCCTCATAGGCCGCGAGGAAGGCGGCCTGGTCGGCGGGAATGCTGGTGCTGCGTCGCGGATCGGGGCTGGCGAGGCCGGGATCGGACAGCATCGCCTCCAGGCCCCGGTAGCGGGCCAGCTCGGCCTCGCCCAGCATCGCGACCTGGGTCGCGTCGAGCGGCAGGAGGTAGACGTGCTTCAATAGATAGTTGTAGTTGGCCTCGCCCATCGGGGTCCACTCCGGCATCGTGGACAGCCTGGCCTCCAGCCAGTCGGCGAACTGGTGCAGCGCGGCCAGGGCCGCGTCCCGGGCCCGGTCCAGCCGAGTCCGCTCCTCGGCCGACAGCTGGTCGGCCAGGGTCATGAGGCTGCTGGTGTAGAGATCATCGCCGCCCCGGGCGGCATCGATGGCGAGCCTGGCGTACAGCCGTACCGGGCGGCGCAGATTCTGCCGGGCGACCTCGAGCAGCGCCGGGACCGCCTCGAGCCGGGCCGCCGCGGCCAGGGCCCGGGTCCGGTGGGGGGCGTATTCCTTCTTCAGCAGACTGAAGATCCCGTTGGACACTTCTCCGACGTACAGTTGCGGGTCGGACTCCTCCGGAGAGAGCACCCTTGGGAAGAAAGCCGCGCCCTCGAGCTGAGCCCGGAACAGCAACCAGTCCACCTGGTCATCCCGACCCCAGTCGATGGTGCGCATGGCCCGCACCCGCTGCAGCAGCAGCTCCACGTGCTTGCGCCGGGTCCGGACCGCCGGCAAGCGATAGTCGGTCAGGCGGTCGTCCCAGGTATGGAGGCCCTGGTCGCTGGAGGCCACCGGATAGTTCGTCTGCTGCCAGCTGTAGTAGGCGTGGGCGAGTGCGCGGAGCGAGTCGGGAGTGTCCGGCACCAGCGGGGACGATGAAGTGGAGGAATTCATCAGCGCGAGCGCGGCGAGGATCCGGAGCATGGGCGGGACGGGTCGGAACGGGTGAGGAGGAGGTTCAGGTCGGCCGAAAGCTAAGGGCCCGATCAACGCCGGGCCAGCCGCGTCACGAAAAACCAGTCATTGCGAGGGCGCGGCTGGTTCCCCCCGGCACGGCGCGCTCGCGCCGAGGTGGGTTGGGTGGCATCTTTCGCCCCCTATGCCCAAACCGCCCGAAGCACCTCCCACCCCCGATGGCTGGGGGCAGGGCCCCGCGACCGGTGCCGATGATCTGGACCAGCTGGTCTACCTCTCCAACCTGATCGGCCGCGACCCCCGCCTGGTGCAGCCGGGCGGCGGCAACACCTCGGTCAAGATCACCCAGGCGGACCGGTCCGGGATCTCGGTCCCGGTGCTGCTGGTCAAGGGCAGTGGCACCGACCTCAAGTCGGTCGGGCGGAGCGGCTTCACCCGGCTCTCGCTGACCTCGCTGGGCGCGCTCAAGGGCGTCAGCGGCATGAGCGACCAGGAGATGATGCGCTTCATGGCCGACTGCCAGGTGGGGCGGGATGGGCCGGCCCCCAGCGTCGAGACCCCGCTCCATTCGCTGCTGCCGCACCGGGTCATCGCGCACACCCACGACGTGGCCACGATGAGCCTCACCAATCAGCCGGAAGGCGTGGCCGAACGGCTGGTGCGGGAAGTCTTCGCGGAAGAGATCGGCTTCGTGCCCTACGTCCGCCCCGGCTTCCCGCTGGCGCAGTTGGTGAGCGAGCTGGTCGACCGGATCCCGGCGGGTGCGAAGGGGCTCACTCTGGCCCACCACGGCCTGGTGGTCTGGGGCGACAACGCCCGGGAGTGTCATGAGCGGCTGCGTCAGGCCATCGCCCAGATCGACGCCTTCGTCGAGGTCCAGCGCCGCGGCCGGCTGGTGCTCGGCCAGGCCCGGGTCAGCACTCCGGCCCCCGCACTCAGGCACCGGGTCGCGGAAACGGTGCTGCCGGTGATCCGGGGTGAGCTGGGAAGCGGGGGGCGGGTGGTGCTCCATTATGACGATGGGGACGATGTCCTCGCGGCCCTGGCGGCCGAACGGACTCCGGAACTGGTGCGGCGCGGCGTCTCGACGCCGGAGCATATCCTGCGGGCCGGGCGGCAGCCGCTCTGGCTGGAGCTGGATCCTGGGGCCTCCCCCGAACAGCTGGTCGAGGCGACGCGGCGTCAGCTCCGGGCCCAGCGGGACGAGTACCTGCAGTATCACCAGCGCCACGCCGCGACCGACCAGCCGCCCATCGCGGACTGGGCCAAGGTGGTGCTGGTGCCGGGCATCGGACTGGTGACCGCGTTCAAGGACAAGAAGAACGCGGTGACCGCCAACCTGTGTTATCGGGCGGTGCTGCAAAGCATCGAGAACGCCGAGGCGCTGGAGCGGTTCCAGTTCCTGCCCGAGGCGGACGTGTTCGAGTTCGAGCACTGGCCGCTGGAACGGCGCAAGGTGGAAGAGGACATGGAGCGGGAGCGGAAGACGATGCTGCTGCCGCGCCAGGTCGCGGTGATCATCGGCGGCGGCAGCGGGATCGGCAAGGCCGCGGCCGCGCGCTTCGCGGAGGAGGGGGCGCACGTGGTGGTGGCTGACCTCGACGGAGCCGTGGCCAGAGAGGTGGCCCGCGACCTGGCGGGGCGGTTCCCGGGACGGGTGATCGGCGGACCGGTGGATGTCCGCGACGATGCCAGCCTCGACGTGCTGTTCCAGCAGACGGTTCGGGAGTTCGGCGGCCTCGACTGCCTGTTCTATACCGCCGGCGCCCCGCCCCGGTTTGCCCCGATCACCGAAATCAGCCGCGCGGATCTGCAGCGTCAGCTGGAGGTTCACTACCTCGGCGCGGTGCGGGCGGTGGGCGGGGCGGGGCGGGTGATGCGGCGCCAGGGACTGGGCGGCTCGATCGTGGCCTCGGTCTCGAAGGCGGCGGTGGTGCCGGGGAAGGACGCGGTCGCGTACGGTGGAAGCAAGGCGGCGCTGCTGCAGGCGCTGCGAGTGGCAGCGGTGGAGCTGGGCGGCGACGGCATCCGGGTCAATGCCATCAACGCCGACCAGATCGAGACTCCGCTGTTCCTCAAGTTCGTGGGTGAGCGGGCCGCGAGCCGGGGACTGTCCCCCGAGGATCAGCTGGAGAGCTACCGCAAGCGCAACCTGCTGGGGGCCGCCCTCATTCCGCCGGAGGTGGTGGCGGATCTGGCGGTGCTGCTGGCGAGCGAGCGATTCCGCTATACCACCGGAGACATCCTGACCGTCGATGGCGGGTTGCCGGAGGCGTTTCCGAGGTAGCGGCGTGGAGCGTGGAGCGTGGAGCGTGATGCGTGATGCGTGTTGGGTCAGGCGTCAGGCGTCAGGCGCCCGGCGTCAGCGTTCAGCCTTCGGCGTTTAGCGTTCAGGCGTTGGGCGTCAGGCCTTTTCGATCGGGCCCGAAACGCCGTGCCGAGCGGGCCCGGGCCCTGGCCGCCTCCACCTCGCGGTTCCTGGGCGCCGTGTTGGTGACCAGGGAGTCCAGCAGGTGGCGCACCGTACCCGACACCTCGGCCACCGCTGACTCGAAGGCCTTTCGATTGACCTCGGAAGGCCGCGTGAATCCGCTCACCTTGCGGACGAACTGCAGCGCTGCCGCGCCGATCTCAGTATCGGTGACCGGGGGTTCGAAGTGGTATAGGGTGCGGATGTTCCGGCACATGGGGAGCCCCGGGGGAAGGTCAGTTGCTGCAGTGGTGCGTGGGTGCGTGGTACGTGGGTGCGTGAAGTCTGACGCGCGACGCCTGATAGCTGACGGCTGATGACCAACAGCTGACGGCCAACGGCTGACGGCTGAACGCTGACGGCCCGGACCTAGCGCCAGGTGCGGGGCACGGCCTCGGGCTTGGTGGCCAGGATGGCCGCACCCGCCGCGATTTCGCTCCGGATCCGGTCCCGGATGGCGCGCAGCTCCCGGAAGCTCACCAGCCGCCGTTCATCTTCGTCCCACAGGGTGAGCCACAGGGTGCGGACGCTCTGGGGGAGGGTGAGCCGAGTCACCCGACGCAGCTCGGGAATCTCGTCGAAGGCCTTCTGCAGATGGTAGTTGGGAATCCGGCTGGAGACGTGGTGGATGTGGTGCAAACCGATATTGGCGGTACACCACTGCAGCAGCTTCGGCATCACCAGGTGGCTGGAGCCCTCCAGACCGGCGGCGAAATAATTCCAGGCTTCCCGGTAGCGCCAGTAGGTGTCCTCGTACTGGTGCTGCACGTAGAAGAGGTAGACCCCCATCGCCCCGGCGATCAGGGTGACCGGGAGCTGCACCAGCAGGAACCGGTCCAGTCCCACCGTCCACCACATCAGCGCGACCGCGATGGCCAGCCCCAGGTTGGTGAGGTGCACGCTGGTCCACTCCCGCTTCCAGCTCCGGGGAATGTCCAGCGGCAGCCGGTGCTTGAGGATGAACTGCCAGGCGGGACCGACCAGCAGCAGCACCACCGGATGCCGGTACAACCGGTAGAGGAGCCGCTGGTACCGGGGGCGGCTCAGGTATTCCCGGACCGTCAGGGTGTCGATGTCGCCGAAGTTCCGGCTGTCGAGATTGCCCGAGGTCGCGTGGTGCAGCGCGTGGGTCTTGCGCCAGTAGGTGTAGGGCACCAGCGTGACCACGCCGATGATCGACCCGATGGTATCGTTGAGCCACCGCGAGCGGAAGAAGGATCCGTGGCCGCAGTCATGCTGCAGCATGAACATCCGGATCACCATCATCGCCGCGGGAACCGCGACGATCAGGGTCAGCCAGTAGCCGATCTCGAGGCTCCACAGCGCCGCGATCCAGAAGGCCACCAGCAGCAGGGCGGTGCTGGCCAGCTGCCAGGCGCTCTTCCACTGGGAAGGCACCCGGTAGGGCGCCAGCATCGCCGGCCAGTCGGGGGTCCCGTTCTCGGGAGCACCCGGAGGTGTAGCCGCTGTCATAGGCTCGGTCCCTTAAGGTTCACCCTGAAATCTACGTCCGTTCGACCGCTGGCCCAAGAGGGGGCTCCATTGCCAGTCATTGCGAGCGTCCGGCTTTGATTGCGGCAGTCATTGCGAGCGGCCGCAGGCCGCGCGGCAATCCCGCCAGGCCCGAGCGGGAGCCCCTTGAGGGCGTTGCTGGTACCCGGCCGGATTGCTTCGGGCGCCTCCCTCGCTCCGCTCGGGACCAGCGCGCCCTCTCAATGACTGGCCTTGGCGCCAGTGCGGCCCTCATCGCTCCCGCTTGCGCGCCAGGGTGAGACCGTCCCCGATCGGCAGCAGGCTCAGGTCTACCCGTTGGTCACGCAGCAGCTTCTGGTTTAGCCGCCGGATCGCGACCACCGGCGCAGTCTCCACCGCCGGGTCAGCCACCTGGCCCTCCTGCAGCATGTTGTCCAGCACCACCAGGCCGCCCGGGCGCAGCAGCGTCAGGCTTCGTTCATAGTAGGTGTCGTAGCTGACCTTGTCGGCATCGATGAACGCCAGGTCGAAGCTGCCGGCCCCGCCCTCGAGCAGCAGCGCATCCAGCGTCTCGAGCGCCGGTGCCAGCCGCAACTGGACCTGCCGTTCGACTCCGGCCTCGCGCCAGTAGCGGCGGGCCACCGCGGTGAACTCCTCGCTGACATCGCAGGCCACCAGGATTCCGTCCCGCGGCAGCACCAACGCCATCGCCAGCGAGCTGTAGCCGGTGAACACCCCGACTTCGAGGATCTTCCGGGCCCCCAGCATCCGCACCAGCAGCGCCATGAACTGGCCCTGCTCCGGCGCGATCTGCATCTCCGCCTGGGGATGCGCCGCGGTCTCGTCCCGCAGCCGGCGCAGCAGCTCCGGCTCCCGCAGCGAGGCATCGCAGAGGTACTGGTACAGGCGGTCGTCGAGGGTGAGGGTCTGGCGGCTCATGGTTCGGCTGGGTGATAGGGTTGGTTGGCGGTCAGGCGTCAGTTGCCGGCACCGCGCAGCTTGGCGCGCACTTCCTCGAACCAGTTGAGCACGACCTTGAGATCGCGGGCCTCGGTGTTCGGGGTTCGCACCCGCTGCAGCATGATGAAGGCCCGGTCATCGGGCTGCACTTCGATAGCCCGGTGGAAGGGCGGGACCACGAATGGACTGGTGGCAAACAAGACCCGACTGGCGCCGGGGTGGAAGTCCGCTCCAGCGGCGATGTCGACCGCGATCAGGCTATCCGCGGCGCCCACGTAGAACAGCTCCCTGCCCGAGTGCGACCACATGGGTTGGGCCCCGCCGGCGGGTGACACCTGCCAGCGCGCGCGCTCCGCCTGGGGAAACGGCCGCACATAGACTTCTTCCCGCCCCGACTCGGCGGAGACGTAGGCCACCCACCGTCCGTCGGGTGAGAGCGCCGGCATGTACTCGTCGTAGCCGCTGGCCGCCACGGTTACCCGGGCCGTGTCGCCCACAACCTGCCGGGCAAAGATGTTGCGGGCACCGTCGGTAGTTCCTGCCCGGTAGACCAGCCACCGTCCATCCCGGGACCACAGCGACTCGTCCACCTGGGTGGTGTCGCCCGGCAGCACCGGCGTTGCCTCGCCGCTGCCATCGGCCCGCACCGTGAACAGGCGGGAGAACCCGCTGTCCCGGTCGGAGGTGAACGCCAGGGACCGTCCATCGGGGTGCCAGGTCGGGCGGTAGTTCAGGTTTCCGGTGAAGCTGAGTCGGGTGAGCGGACCGGCGTCCAGTTGCTTGACCCAGATATCGCTCCGCCCGCCGGAGCCCGCCACGATGCTGACGGCGAGTCGCCGGCCCTCGGGGGAGAGCGCCAGGCTGGTGAAGTTGGCCCGCCAGGACGGATCCAGCACCGTGGACGTTCCCCGGCGGTCGACCCGGACCACCGTGACGTCACCGCCGGTGGAGTCGTTGGGGAGATACACCAGGGTGCCGTCGTCGGCGATGCTCAATTCGGGAACGGAGCCGAGGTTGAGGTGGACTCCGCTGAGCAGGGGCACCGGCGTGCCCATGAGCCGGAGTGTCGCCGGATCGAACTTTGCGCCGACCACGCTGCCGTCCTGGCGGGCGGCGATCAGGTTACCGGTCGGGAGGTACCAGGCCCGGGCGGAGTTGGTCAGCAGCGTGTCGCGGTGGTGGGTCTCCAGGTTGAGGGCGATCAGGGTCATCCGGGCGCAGTTGTTGGAGCACTGGGTTACCAGCATCGCGTCGGTTCGCGGCAGGTTCGTTGGAAAGACGTTCGCCCGCTGCGCCGGCGCTGTTTCGAGCAGCTCGGCACGGCCTCCCGTGGCGGCCACCCGGCGCAGCGAGTAGCCCAGGCCGACGTAGATGATCTGGTTGTTGGAGAGCCAGGTACCCCCCGGCAGGGTGACAGCCGCCGAATCTGCGAGCACCACCGGCGGTCCCCCCTCCACCGCCACTTTGAGCAGCCTGCCGTTGGCGGTGAAGGCCAGCCAGCGGCCGTCGGGGGCGAAGAAGGGCGCATCCGCCCCATCGGTCCCCTCCAGGGGACGCGCGGATTCATCGCTACGCTCCCGCACCCAGAGCCGGGTACCACCACCAGGTGTCGAAGCCACGTAGGCAATCCGCGACCCATCCGGGGCCAGCGCGAACGTGTTGCCCCGGAACTGCTGCTGGTCGGCCCGGAGATTCGAGAGATGCATCTCAAGGCGGGTGACCGGTCGCGAGGTGGGGCGGTACGCCTGGAACGCGAACAACCCGGCCGCGGCGGTCGCCAGCAGCGCCACGGCCGCGAGAGTGCTGTTGACCAACCGCGGGGCTGGTGCCGCCGCGGCCATCAGCCGGGTGCGTGCCGGCCCGGTCATGCTCAAGGCGGCCGCGAACTCCGCCGCGCTGTCGAAGCGGTCGGCCGGCAGTTTGGCGAGCGCGATGAGCACCGCATCTTCCACCCCGGCCGGCACCGTATCCCGCCGGAGGCCGAGCGGCGCCGGCTTCTCGGTCATCACCTTGGCGACGATGGACTGGGCGGTGGGCCCGGTGAACGGGGGCTCCCCCAGCAGCATCTCGTACAGCATGGCGCCGAGGGCGTAGATGTCGCTCCGGGCGGTGATCTCCCGCTCCCCCATGGCCTGTTCGGGGCTCATGTAGTGCGGGGTCCCCAGCGACATCCCGGTCTCGGTCATCCGGGAGCCGCCGGCGCTGGACAGCGCCAGCGCGATGCCGAAGTCGGCCACCAGGGCGGAGCCGTCGTGCAGCAGCACGTTCTCGGGCTTGATGTCGCGATGGATGACGCCGTGGCGGTGGGCGTAGTCGAGGGCGCTGGCGACTTCGGAGGCGATCCGCACCGCATCAGCGATCGGGAGCTGCTTCTCGCGGCTCAGTCGGTCGCGCAGGCTCTCGCCCTCGATGTAGGGCATGGTGTAGTACGGGCGACCCGATGGGTCGCCCGTACGCTCGTCAGGCAGGATGCCCGAGTCGTAGAGCGGCAGGATGTGGGGGTGCTGCAGGTTGGCCGTGGTCCGGATCTCGGTCAGGAACCGCTCGGCTCCGATGACGGCCGCCAGCTCGGGCCGGAGCACCTTGATGGCCACCCGGCGGTCGTGCTTGAGGTCGTGCGCCAGGTATACCGTGGCCATGCCGCCCTGGCCGAGTTCGCGGTCGAGGCGGTAACGGTCGGCGAGACTTGCCCTGAGGCGCTCGAGGGTCACCGTGCCGCTCCGAGGAGAGTCGGCGCCGAAGGGGCGGCGGCGAGGTGGGTGGGGACGTCAGTCATGGCGGTGAATATGCAGGTCGAAGGGGCAGGTCGCGACCTCGGCGCCGGCCTCACCGCCAAGGACGTCAGCCCGGGAAGATCAGATCGAACCCGCTTATGGTTTCTGCGGCTCCCCGCCCACGCTCGCCAGCCGCTGGCGGCCGTCTTCCCACATCGGCTTGAGCTCAGGATCGCAGTCCCGCCACCACCGCACGAAGCGCGCATAGTGCTCCCGGGCCGCCGCGCGGTCTCCTCCAGCCTCGGCGATGCGGCCGAGGTAGTACTCACGGGGGACGATCAGTTCGGTGAAGAAGCCAGAAGACCATCGTTGACGTGTCTTCACCGCGAAGACGCCAAGAACGCGAAGAACACACCGCAGTTCCTTCGCGCCCTTCGCGCCTTGGCGGTCACAGCTGTTCAACCGCGAAGACACCAAGCACGCCAAGGGTATGCTCGTCCTAGAGCCCGTTCACCATTCGCTGGATGCTGTCCTTGATGCGCGGCACGTTCCAGTTGATCGGGAAGCCCAAGCTTGAGGCCTGACAGCTTCAGGTATGTGAGTAACTGCGCTTCGTGAATGGGGGCGGTGGCATGGACGGCCTTGTTCTCCACGATAATCTGGTCCTCGAGGAGGAGATCCACACGGTATCCGGCGTCGAGCGCCAGACCATCATGCAGCACGGGGAAAGGCACTTCACAACGAACCTCGAATCCACGCTTCCTGAGCTCGTGGACGAGGCACGTTTGGTATGCCGATTCAAGGAGGCCTGGTCCCAGGGCCAAAGGCACGGTGTACGCGGCATCCCCCAGTTCGGTGGCGAGTCGCTCGAGCTCCTCCTTGGTCTTCATGATTGTCGCTCTCCCCTAACCGTCAGGACGCCAAGGGCGCGACGGGAGACGCCAAGCACGCAAAGGGTATGCTTCTCCTGGAGCCGTTCACCACTCCAAGGGATGACACCAGCAGCTTCGCGCGCTTCGCGGTGAGATCCTCACCGAACCCCCAGCACCAGCTCCATGTACACGTCGGCCCGGGCATACTCGTTGTGCGGCGGCAGCGGCGCATGGCGGAAGCCCAGCCGCTCATACAGCCGGATGGCCCCGGCGAGACTGCTGTTGGTCACCAGGAACAGGCTTTCGGCATTGACCGAGCGGGCGAAATCGATGACCGCTTCCACCAGCAGTCGACCCAGGCCGCGTCCCTGGTAGGCCGGATCCACCGCCATCTTGGCGAGCTCGAACCGCAGCGGACTCACCGGGATCGCGGCGGCGGTGCCGACCGGCGTGCCACCATCCAACGCAAAGAAGATCTGGCCCCCCGGCTGAATGATGGCGGTCTCCGGGTGGTCGAGCACCTTGCGGTCCGCTTCCTCCATGACAAAGAGCCGCTCGATCCAGGCCCGGTTCAGGCGGGCAAACGCCGGGGCCAGCTCGGGCCGGAACGGGACGATGGTGATGGCAGGCATATCTTGCCTCGAGCGAGAACGGCGCGATCGACGGAGTTGTCGCCACGCGTTGACCTCCGCGGTATTGCCTAACTTGACAGCACCGGTAACCGGGTGCACATGGTCAGGGTCCGATCGATCCCCCCGGAGGAATCATGGCCACGTCGATCTGCATCATTACGCCCAGCGGCCTCAAGTGCATGTCATCCCCGATCGTGTCGCATGACCCGTGCGGGGCCCCCGTCGACCTCACGCCCGGCCAGCAGGAGGCGGTGAACAAGGTGCGGGAGGACCTGAGGGCTGCCTTCCCCGGGACCCCGGTCGACTCGACCATCGAGATCATGGTGAAGGCTGTGACGCTGATGCTGGTGGCCGGTGTCACGGGAAATACCCAGTTCACGATCGTCAGGGTCGTTGACCAGCTATCAGGGTCGTAAACCCGCCTGCGTCGATTGTAGTCTTGGGAAGCGGGGATCACGCTGTAATGGCCTGACCCACGGCAGGTTCGTGATGACCCGCCGGATCGACGGGTCCGACTGGGTCGCGGCCCTGAGGAGGGTCAGGGCGCTGTCGGGATCACCGCGCAGGACCCGCAGATACGCCAGCTCCAGCCGCAGCAGCTCCTGCCAGGCCACGGGGGCATCGGCCGTGGCCCGCCGGGCGATCCCATCGGCGCTGTCTCCCATCCCGGCCCGCGCCAGGATCTCGGCGACCCACAGCTCCCGCATCGCACTGAACAAGGATCCCGCATCACCGCTGGCGAGCGAGTCCACCCGAGCCCGCGCCAGCTGGGCCCAGTGGCGGTCGCCCCGGGTGCGGCTCCACAGCTGCACATCACAATCGACGAACCGTACCTCCTCCGGCGCCGCCGCCCGCCCGGTCCGACAGGCCTGCTCGGCCAGGTCATACTTGGCCGCGCTGAGCGCCGCGTCGAATTGGGAGCGGAGCAGGTCCGCGCTCGCAATTCCGAAGACGTCCTCGTCGATCGCATGGCTCACGGCCAGGAGGGCGTCGGCAAAGAGACCGGCGCTGCCGTAGGCCGAGGCGAGCGCGGCCCACGCGGATGCCCGGTGGCGGTCGACATCGGTCGCGGCGCGATAATCCAGGATCGCCGCGTCCACCAGCGAGTCAGCGCCCAGGTCCCGCGAAAGGCCCTCCTTCACCTTGCCCCTGAGTTCCAGCAGCTCGGCGGTGGGCCGGCGCTCGGCCGCCAGCCGGTCCAGTTCGGCCAGGGCCTGGCGGCGGAGGGTGATCGGGTCCGGCAGGCCGAGGGGTGCCGCCGGGAGAATCTGGCGCAGCCACTCCACGGAAAAGGCCCGCCGCTCCGCGTTCTCCGCCATGGCGACCCGGATGGCGTCGTTCGATGGGGCTCGGTGCCGGGCCTCGCGGAGCAGCGAATCCGCCAGGTCGAACGAGCGCAGCCCCTCCCGGTCCAGTCGGAGGGTGATGGCCATCTTGCCGTCCTCGCTGCGCTCGCGGGCCTGCTCGAGCAGCCGCCAGGCGAGCACGTCACGCACCTGGGCACGGCGTTCGGCGCGCGCCAGGTCGGCCCAGAACGCCTGCCGCACGAACAGACTCAAGGACTCCGCCAGTATCGTGGGATCGGCGCCGCGAGAGAGCGCAAGGGTCGTCTCGGCCACGACCCGGTCAATCGCCGGGTCAAGGATCTGGAGGACCGCCCGCGAAGCCCCCCCCGTCGAGTCGAGGCGGCCGATCACGAACCGGTCGGGATGGAACCGGGCCCGCAGGCTGTCGAGGCTGGCGGTCCCCGATTCGTCCACCAGGACCCGGGCAACCACCACGAGGGCCGGTACCGCGTCGAGTCCTCGCGTCAACGCCTCGGTGAGGCGAACCGCCCCCTGGCCCAGGTGGCCGGTCTGGTCATCGAAGCGACGGACCAGGACTCGAAGCGGGTGACGGGCGAGGGGAGGAGTGTCGACCCTCCTGCTCCATTCACGATAGCCGAGGACCACGCCGATCATGGCACCCGCTCCCAGGCCCACGGCCAGCCAGCGCCGCCGGGGCGGACGCACCGCCGTCGTGGCGGCCAGCGCCGTCCAAAACTCGGCGACCGTCGTGAAGCGATCCCCCGGGTCCTTCTCCAGGGCGCGGAGAATCGCGGACTCCACGGAACGGGGGACATCGCTCCGCCCGGTCGCAAACCGTCGCGGTCGCCCAGAGATGACCTGGGCCAGGATCGCCTGCGGCGTGACTCCCCGGAAGGGCGGCTCACCGGTGAGCATTTCGTAGAGCATGCAGCCCAGCGCGTAGATGTCGGTGCGGCCGTCGATTGTCGCCTGGCCTGACGCCTGCTCGGGACTCATGTACTCCGGGGTGCCGATGGGAATCCCCACCTCGGTCATCCGGCCGGTCTCCACGGTGCTGAGCGCGAGGGCGATGCCGAAGTCGGCCACGACCGCGTGCCCGGCTTCGAACAGGATATTCTCGGGCTTGATGTCCCGGTGGACCACACCCTGGGCGTGGGCATAGGAGAGTGCATCGGCCGTCTCTCCGGCGATCCGGAGCGCCTGCTCCAGCGGCAGCCGAGGCTCGCGGTCGAGCCTGGCCCGGAGCGACTCGCCGTCGACATAGGGCATGACGTAGTAGAGGAACTCGGTGCCCGGGGCACCGGATGCCGGGATGTCTCGTGCGGGTGAGTCGCCACGCCGTCGGGTTGGTGAGGCACCGGGAATCGGGTCCGACCCGGCGTCCACCGGAACGTCGTCCCGCGGCCGGGCCGCCTCGCCGCCGATCGGGACGGCGCCTGAGTCGAGCAGGGGCAGGATGTTGGGATGCGCGAGCCGGGCAGTGAGCCGGATCTCGCGGAGGAAACGCTCCGGGTTGGTGGCCACGAACACGGGACGCAACACCTTGACGGCGACCCACCGGTCGTGCTTGAGGTCGTGGGCCAGGTACACCTTGGCCATGCCGCCCTCGCCCAGCTCGCGTTCGAGCCGGTAGCGGTCGGCCAGGGCAGCGGCGAGCCCGGCGGGGAGGGGGGTCACGGGCCCAAGATGCCACCGAAGTGTGTGGCGCGCGAGAGCGATGCCGGCAGTCCTCGGGGACCCCGCCAGGCTCAGGCGGCCGCCGTGCCTCGATTCATCCGCCGGTAGATCCAGAACGCCAGCATGACCGCGCCCGCGATGAACACCACCTTCAGGATCGTGAACACGATGCCGAGCGCCACGCCGAACAGCGGCAGCAGGATGACCGCCAGCACCTTCCACAGCAGCACCGCGATCACGGCACTCATGCCGACCGCGGACAGCGACTTGAACATCGCAGGCTCCATTGGGGGACAGGGGCCCTACGGGGAACCGGCGCGGGGGTGTCAGGCCCCTGCTTCCCGCCGGACCCCGCCATATTCCTGCCCGTGACCATCCTCTCCTTTGCCGAGGTCGGCGTCGAGTTCGGCGCGACCACCCTGCTCCGCGACGTCACCTTCACGGTGGCGGCCGGGGACCGCTGGGGGATCGTGGGTCGAAACGGCGCCGGCAAGACCACCCTGTTCCGGCTGATCGAGGGTAGCCTCGCGCCCAGCCGGGGCACCATCGCCCGGCAGGCCGGACTCCGGCTGGCCATGCTGGACCAGAATCGCGACTTCGGCCGCGCCGAGTCGGTCTGGGACGCGGCCGCCTCCGGATACGGTGAGCTGGTGGCGCTGGAACACTCGCTGGCCCGCCAGGCCGAACGGCTGGCGGAGCTGGGTGACCGGGTGACCGAAGCCGACCTGATGCGCTACGGCCGCGACCAGGAGCGCTTCGCCCACGAGGGCGGCTACCAGCTGGAGTCCCGGGTCGATGCGGTGCTGCAGGGGCTGGGCATGGACCCGGCCGAGGCGCGCACCCGCACCGTGGCCTCCCTGAGCGGCGGCGAACGCGGCCGGGTGGGCCTGGCCTCCCAGCTGGCGGCCCCGGCTGACCTGGTGCTGCTGGACGAGCCGACCAATCACCTCGATCTCGACGCCATCGAGTGGCTGAAGCGCTATCTCGCGGAGTTCGGCGAGACGGTCATGGTGATCAGCCACGACCGCGCCTTCCTCGACGACGCCGTCGACCATGTGCTGCATGTCTCCGGTGGCACCACCGCCGCCTATAGCGGTGGCTACTCCGGCTTCGTGACCCAGCGCGCCGAGCGGCAGCTGGTGCTGGCGCGGCAAGTGGCCCAGCAGCGGAAGCTGATCG